>DASYSS010000033.1 GCA_036003045.1 Gemmatimonadaceae bacterium | reverse complement strand
CTCGCGCCGGTCCTCACGCCGTATGCGTGCGTGAGCGATCCGTCGAACGTGGCGCAGTACCACGGCATCACGCGATCGGGCGTCCAACCTCGCCACTCGAGATCGCCGTACGCGCGCTCCCACGCATCGCCAAGCACGAGGCGAGTCGCGCTCAAATCGCCGCGCCAGCGAAGGTGTATCCGCTTCACCGCGGCCGTCGGCGACGTGAGGCCGACGTGAAGCAGCAAGCGGCCCGGCGTCGTTGCGACAACGAGCTCGCGATCCGTCCAGTGATCGGCGCTGTCGCGAACGAGCCGCCGGTCGCCGTCGGCGGTCTGCACCGTCACGGCGTCGGGCGCGCGCCGGAGATCGATGAATCCGCGCGGCGCGTGCGATTCGAGATTCGCGTAGGCTCGAGCTCGATCGACGACTCTCGTGGCGGCGAGCAACGCCGAGGCTTCGAGAAACTCGCGGCGGGAAGTCACGCCCTAAGCTATGCCGCGCGTCTGTCGCGAACGAGCCCGATCACGCAGCTTTGTCGCTGCAACTCCAACACGAGGCTGATCGCATGCGACCCCTCGCCGTTCGCGCCTTCTTGGCTGCTGTCGTTTTGATCGCCAGTGCATCACAGGCGCGAGCCCAGGCCGCGCCCGCGCCGCGCCCGACGCCGATGGTGCTCACCATCCCCGCATGGCCCGACGGCGCACAGATCCCGGCGAAGTTCACTCAGGCGGGCGAGCAGGTCTCGCCCGAGCTCAAATGGAGCAACGTGCCGGCGGGAACCATGAGCTTCGTGGTGAACATGCTCGACCCCGACGTGTCCATTCAGCGCGGCACCGAAACGCAGCCGCATTGGATCGTCTGGAACATCCCCGCCGGAGCAGCCGGATTGCCCGAGGCGATGAAGTCCGGCGCGGAGCTCCCCGACGGCACTCGCCAAATCAGCGCGTCGGGCCCGGGATATCGTGGACCGGGAGCGCCCGCGACCGGGCCGCTGCATCACTACACGTTCGAGGTCTACGCGCTCGACACGAAGCTCGACGTCACCCCGTCATCCGCGACGCCGGCCGTGAACGCCGCGCTCGAGACGCGCGCCAACGTCATGAAAGCGATGCAAGGCCACGTACTCGGCAAAGCCGTCTACGTCGGGCTCTTTCATCGACCTCAATAGGGCGTTGCTGGCACTCGAGGGTGATCGATGTTGCGCCTGGGGAGCTGCACGAATTGGTACTGCAACGATTTCACGGATTACACACGGATTTCGCGGAAGAACAAAGCCTTTGCCGACGATCACCGGTCACCGATAACTGCTTGGCTCGGAGACCGGAGACCGGAGACCGGAGACCGGAGACCGGTGACCGGTGACCGGTGACCGGAGACCTGTGGCCAGAGGCCCGTGACCGCGACTATCTCGTGATCACCAGCAACGCCACGCGGCGGTTCTGAGCTTTTCCGTCGTCGGTGGAGTTGTCCGCCACCGGGTTCTTCGATCCGAACCCCTCGGCCATGATGCGCGACGCGGAGAGGCCGTTGTGCTCGACGGACGAGACTGCGCTCTCGGCGCGCTCGCGCGACAGTCTCAGGTTGGCGGCGTCACTTCCCGTACTGTCCGTGTAGCCGCCGATCTTCGCGACGGCGTGCGGATATGCCTTGAGGATGTCGCTGACGTTCTTGGCCTGATTCTCGGCGTCCGGGTCGATCTTGCTGGAGTTGCTCTCGAAGTGGACGCGGTCGAGCACGATCCACGACGTGTCGTTTAGGGCGCGAGTCGAATCGTTGAGGAAGGCCACGAGCTTGGCTTCGGCGCTCGAGCCGGGCACGGTGAGGACGTTTCCGTTGGGAAGCTTCACCTGCGTAATGCCCGACGACAGCTCGGCCACCGTTCCGCCCGCGGTACGCGCGCGCGCGGTCGTCGTGTCGGCTACGGGAGCCGGCGTGCGATGCCTGGCGCGCGTGCCGAGGAAAAGCGCGATTGCGGCGAGCGCGACCAGCGCCGGCCACAGCCAGCGTACGCCACTCGTCTGCTCTTCGGGAGCGTAGACTCGCGACGGTTGGTCGGCGGGCCGCGTCTCATAGCTCGCCTCGGCGTCGTATGACGGAGCCGCCGGCTCGGCCAGCCCGAGTGCTCCCGCGACCCCCGGAGGCGCCGCGTTCTCGATTCCCTCGCGCTCGTCCTCGAACAGACGCGTAAACGAGCTCGCGTTCAAGCCGCCGTCACGGGCGCGCTTCCCCAGGACGCCGAGCAGCAACGGGGCCGCCATGCGCATCAGCGACGAGATCGATCCGCTGCGCAAGCCGCTCAGCCGGGCGAGTACGTCATTCACCGCCGCGCCGCGGGCGCCGAGCACGTTCGACAAGAGCTGTCCGCCGAGCGATGACAACGCGCCTTCGGGGGCGCCGACGAGGTCGGCGGGGTTGTCGAGAACGCGTCCGTCGTTGACGGGGTCGGTCACGATGTTGAACACCGACCGCATGGCCGTCGGATCCGCCGTTTTTCCAAGAATTCCGAGCAGCATCGAGTTCAGCCCGCCCAACAAAGCGCTCGACACGCCATGCATGGGCTCTCCCAAACTCGATGCGATTTTCGAGGTCAGATCCGGCGTGGCCAAATTCTTCACGCTGTCGATCAACGAGGTCGTCATCTCGGTACCCGTCCCACTGAAATCCAACCCGCGGGCGCCTCGGGGTCGCCTCGCGGTTGCGAGTCGTCGCCGTTCCATACGGTATGCGGCTATGCCTAAGCAAGAGGAAGGCGCGCATCGGCTGGCGCTTCACCGATGATGCTGGAGGACCTTGATCCAATGCCCCCGCGCTCGATGCGCGGTGTTGTCAGCGGCCGAATCGCAGCCGAGCGGACGCCAGCGACGCAAGACCTCGTTTCACGAAACGCGTCACCGGCCGAACCCATGCTTGGCGCGCGATCGCGCCCACGACTGAGCCGATTTGTTCTGCGCGTCGGCGTTGCCGAACGCCGGTCTCGACGGCGCGGCGGAGCGCGCTCGGTACGCCGAACTCCACGTTGTCGTCCGAGTCGGCGGTGTCGACGGCTCGCCACGCCGTTTCAAAATTCTGGTAAAACGCGCCAAAGGCGGGCGCGAGCATTTCCTTGTAGGCCGCGATATGGGGCAGATACGGAACCTTCGGTCCCGGCGGTCGGCCGATCGTCGGGTTCGTGTTGATCTCCCAGACCTGTGGAACGCCCTCGAGCACGCCATAGTCGACGCGGCCGTAGTCGGTTCCCGCGACCTCGAAAATGTCGCGAATCCATGCCTCGTGCGGATTCGCCGCGAGGTAGCGCGTTTCCTCGTCGGCGCGGACGCGGTCGAAGATTCTATAATCCCACTTCACCATCCACTCGCGGCTGATCTCCAGGTACCGCGGCACGACGCGATCCCCGATCTTGTACGCCGAATATTTGCGATAGAGTCCGTCTTCGTCCTTGGTGTCGCAGAACTCGACGACGAGCAGTTCGTGCAGTCGGTGGCGCGACGACATGAGCGAAGCGAGCGCGGCCTCGAGCTGCTTCGGCGATTCGAGCAGTGGTGTCAGATTGCCCGTGTGCCGGTTGGCGAAGCGGACGAAGACCGGGTAGCGGAGCGCCGCGGCGCCAGTGGTCCGATGGTCTTTCGCCGTCCGGCCGTCGCCGAAAACGACGTCCGTCGCGCGCCACGCGCAAAAGCGATTCATGCCCGCCGCACGGGCCGCGTGCAGCAATTCGTGACGTAGGAGCACGCGGCCCGGTTGGTTCATCACGCGCGCGAGGCCGTTTGCGCCGGCGAGGCGCTCGCACGCGAGGTTCGCGAGGTCGCGCTCCGCGTTTGTCAGGCGATCGATCTCGGTAAAGACCCACGTACCGAGCGGCAGGCGATCGAAACGCGCCAATTCGTCGTACAGCACGACACGCATGCAGTCCCGCAGCGCGATCCCTTCTTCGTCGAGGTAGTATCGCATCGAGAAGCTGCCCTCGGCGCCGACGACGAAGTGGATCATCGCTAAAGTTGCGTCAGCGGAGCAGCTCGCGCACGCGCGGGATCACCGAGCGTCCGTACAGCTCGATGCTGCGCATCATCTTGTCGTGCGGCAGCGTGCCCGCACTGTACTTCATGTCGAATCGCTCGATTCCGAGCGCGCGCGCGGTGCCGACGATCTTGCCGGCGACGGTTTCCGGCGATCCGACGTACAGCGAGCCACGTTCGACCTCCTGCTCGAACTGCGCGCGACTGATCGGCCCCCACCCGCGTTCCGCGCCGATGCGGTCGTGCATCGCCTTGAACGCGGGCCACATCGCCTCGCGAGCCTGCTCGTCGGTATCCGCGACGTGTCCCGGCGAGTGCACGCCGACGGGCAGCATGGGCGCGTTCATTTGTGTGAGCGCCTGGGTGTACAGCTGTATGAACGGCTTGAACCGCCGCGGATCGCCGCCGATGATCGCCAGCGTGAGCGGAAGCCGATAGCGCGCCGCACGCACGACCGATTCCGGGCTGCCGCCGACTCCGATCCAAACCTTGAGTCCGTGTTCGGTCGTCGGAAATACGCGCGTCTTCTCCAGCGACGCGCGGGTCGAACCCTCCCAGCTCACCGGCTCGCCGGTGCGGTCGTAGTGCAGCAGCGCGGCGAACAGCTCGAGCTTCTCCTCGAATAGCACCTCGTATTTCGAGAGCGGATACCCAAACAGCGGAAACGACTCGGTGAACGATCCGCGGCCGAGGATCACCTCGGCGCGGCCGTTCGACGCGGCGTCGAGCGTGGCGAAGCGCTCGAAAACGCGCACCGGGTCGTCGGAGCTGAGCACCGTCACGGCTGAGCCGAGCTTGATGCGGCGCGTGCGTCCGGCGATCGCCGCTAGAACGACTTCGGGGGCCGAGATCGAAAAGTCGTCGCGGTGGTGCTCGCCGACGCCGATGAAGTCGGCGCCCACCTCGTCGGCGAGCACGGCTTCGTCGATGACGTCGCGGATCGTCTGCGCGTGGGAGAGGAGCTTGCCGTCCGCGCCACGCGTGACGTCGCCGAAGGTGTCGAGCCCGAGCTCGATCGAGGATGTGTTTCGCGAATGTTCGGTGTCTTCCATGCGCGAAAATGTACGGACGCTGTCGACCGGGGCCCCCCGCACAGCCGGCATGACTTTTCGGTCGCGGCGAACGGCGTGCGCGCCGACCCTCGCCCACCGACGCGCGACGAATCAGATTCGATCGCGCGGAACGCTCGTGCCGCTCGGATTCGTGCCACCTCTTTCGGAGCTCTCGTATGCGATCGCTTTGGAGAATGATCCTGCCTGTCGTCGTGCTCGGGGCCGCATCGCTACCGTCAGTGGGGTTCGCGCAGTCGAGTGCGAGCGTCGATCTCACCGGGAAATGGCTCTTCACCGTGAACACCGACGGCGGGAGCGGCACGCCAACCGTGACCTTGACGCAGAAGGGCGATTCGCTCACCGGGCACTACTCTTCGCAAATGCTCGGCGAGGCGGAGCTCAAAGGCTCGGTGAAGGACGGAAAGTTCTCGTTCACGCTGCAGGGGAACGTGCAGGGCACTGCGGTCACCGTGACCTACACCGGCACAATCGAGAGCAAGGACGCGCTCAAAGGCTCGGTCGATCTCGGCGGGATGGCGAGCGGTACGTTCACGGCAAAGCGGGCATGAGTCCGACGGACGCTCACCGTCTCGGCGGACGAAACGGCCAGGGACGCGCGAGCGCGCACGGCTCGCGCTGCAGGTTGGCCGTCACCTGAATCTCCGCCAGGAAGCGCTCGACGCCGAGCGCGGCGCCCAACTCCGGCTTGAGGAGTTTGAGCGCGATTTGGCGGCGATGTTTGACGTCGCGCGCGAGATAGACGCTGGCCATTCCCCCCGCGCCGATCTCGCGCTCGATCTCGTATCGGCCGACGAGTGCCTTGTTCAGGACTGCGGAGGTGTCCATGACCTCTGTTGAGGGATGAGGCAGCAGTGACGATGAGCCGTCGGCGCCCCGCAGCCAGAGCAAATGCTCTCAGCCAGACCGAGCTCTCGTTCCTCGCGCTCGACCTCCGCGGAAGCCTCGGTTGTGGAGGGAGGCGAAGAGGCGCCCCGGAGTCCGCGACGGCGCCGCCTAACCGTCCGCCCCGACGACGTTCCCGAGCACGATGGCCGCGTTCCGCCGTAACCCCCGCAACTTGGCGCGCTTCATTGGCGACGCTCTGAACGCGCTGCGAAAATGCTCGTCGTCCGTCGAAAGAATCTCTCGCGCCAGCGCGGGAGCGTCCCGACCTTCGAGCGCTGTGCGCGTCCGAAACGCGTCCTCGCGTACCGGCACCGAGAACTTCTCATTCCACGGACACACTTCCTGGCACACGTCGCACCCGTACACGTGGCCCCCGATGGCCGCATGCCATTCCCCCGGAATCTCGCCCTTGATCTCGATCGTGAGATACGAGATGCACCGGTTCGAATCGAGCACACGCTCTTCGACGATCGCGCCCGTCGGACAGGCATCGATGCACCGGCGGCACGTGCCACAATGATCGCTCGCGAACGGCGCGTCGGGGTCGAGCTCGAGATCCAGCACCAATTCGGCGAGAAAAAAGAACGACCCGCGCTGCGGGTTGATCAGCATCGTGTTCTTGCCGAACCAGCCGAGTCCGGCGCGTCGTCCGAGATCGCGCTCGAGGATCGGACCGGTGTCGACGTACGCTTTCCCCGTGACGCGAGAGCCGACCGCCGCTTCGACAAAATGGTGCAGGGATTGAAGACGCTCGAGCAGCACTTCATGGTAGTCGTCGCCGCGCGCGTACCGTGCGACGGGACCGGAGGGCTCGCGTCCGCCGTAGTCCATTCCGACGACGATCGCGCTCTTGGCCGTCGGAAATGGCAAGCGCGAGTCGCGTCGCTTGGCCGCGGTCCGTGACATGTACGCCATCTCGCCCTCGTAGCCGCGCTCGAGCCACGCGTCGAAGGCCGGCGCGGTCTCCGCGGGGCCGAGCTTGGCGATGCCGACGAGGTCGAAGCCAAGGCCGTACGCCTGTGCCTTGATCAGCGATTCGATCATGGTTTGCGCACGGCCCATGTCGCGTATCGCTCGACATCATCCGCGCTCGGCACCGCAGATTCGTCACCATAGGCGGTATACATCCGCCAACGCACGTAGGTGGCGTCGGGGAGCGGAAGAAACGGGAACCGGCGATACCAATCACGCGCGCGGAACCGCCAGCCGACGCGAAGCAGCGCCAACCCGGTGCGGGGATGTCGGATGGCGCGCCACACGAGCCTGGCCGCGACCGATGACCAAGATCGTTTGATGACAGCGTCGATCGATTGAGGCATGTTCAAAAATGCAATTGGGCTCGTCTAATCCTTACCCTCGGCACGAGGCGGCGCCACGTGCCGCGGAGGCCCGGCTCGCCCCGACTGAGAAATCGGGCTCGCCGACCTGGTGAGGGTTTCCCTGACGGGCTTGTCGGGTACCCATCGGATCGGCTTTCCGGCTTCGTCCGACGGAGATATTGCCCGGAAAAGACGAACTTCTCCTACAAGCCCGACGGCAATGCGCCACCGCGCTTCGCTCCCCGACCGGAGAAGTTTCAATGCGGAAGCAAACCTGGATTTCAGCCACCCTCGGCGCCACGGCACTCCTTGGCGGTCTAGCCCTTCTCACCGGCGCGCGGCGTCACTCGACGGTCGATCGCGTCGACTTCGACACCCTGCGGCGTGCGACGAGCCCTGTCTACGATCCGCGACTCGCGCCTGCGAGCGACGCCGACATCAAGCAGTTCCGCGTTCCCATCAAGGACGCCATCGTCGAGATCTCGAACGGCGTGGCGTATCAGGGTTGGACGTTCGGCGGTACGGTGCCGGGTCCGGTGCTGCGCGTGCGACAGGGGGACTCGGTGAGGGTCACCGTGGTGAACGAGTCGCCGATGCCGCATTCGATCGACTTTCACGCCGCGCGCATTCCGCCCAACGTCGCCTATCGGATGATCCTGCCCAAGGACTCGGTGTCGTTCGAGTTTCTCGCGCGTGATGCTGGCGCGTTCATGGTTCACTGCGGCACGCCCCCGGTGCTCATGCACCTCATGCAAGGCATGTATTTCCCGATCATCGTCGATCCGAAGGGTGGCTGGGGCACGCAGGCTGACAAGGAGTACGTGCTCGTGCAGAGCGAGTTCTACGCGAAGCCGGGCGACACGGCCAAAGCCGGCGGCGTGATGGTGCCGATGCAGCCCGATTGGCAAGCAGCGACGTCGCGCAACCCGTCGCAGGTAGTGTTCAACGGCCGCGCGTTTCAGTACAAGGATCATCCGATCAAGGTCGACGCAGGCGATCGCGTGCGATTCTTCGTCGTCAACGCGGGGCCGACGTTCAACAGCGATTTCCATGTCGTCGGTGCGGTGTTCGACCGTGTGTATCCCGACGGAAATCCGGCCCACGCGCTCACTGGCGTTCAGACCTATACGGTGCCGGCGGGCGGCGGTGTGGTGTTCGAGGCGGTCTTTGACGGCGGCGAGGGGCTCTACCCCTTCGTGACGCATAGCTTCGCGGACGCCGAAAAGGGCGCGGTCGGAATCATTCAGGTGGGAATACCGAAACAGTTTGCGACGATGGTGCACTGAGGAACGACCGTCCATCGAGAATCGGCGGCATCGGCGCGCCGAGCGCGGCTAACGCGCTGGGCATCACATCCACGGTCCGCCGCGGCGCGTCTGGCAAGGGACGATTCGTGAGCAGCGGCACCAGCATGTGCTCTCGGTGCAGCGCGCCGTGCGAGCTCACGTGGCGAATCGGTTCGTAGCGCGCACGAAAATCCCAATCGCGCGCCGCCGAGAGTACGATGTCGCCCGACCGCGGCGACGAAACGAGGTGAACGACCTGGACGATCGAATCCGGATAGTCGGTGTCGATCGTGAGATCGTACGCCTCGTCGTCCGAAGCGCCGCAGACGTCCTGGCCGACACCGAGTGGATCACCCGATTCGCGCGTGTAGTGGAATCCGCGCTCCGTTCGCCAAACGGCGGCATCGCCTCGGTCGGCCGATCGCACGATGACGCGGTCGCCGCGACGCACGGCGAGTAGGTCGACCGAGCGACGGGCAAGGAGCGCATCACACAACGCGCGCCAGCGTGACGCGTCGACCGAGGGACGCGCGCGTGCCCGGACGTCGCAGTACAAATGCGCCATGGCGTTGCCGCTCACCATCACCGCGACTTCGGCGCCGAGCGTCACGACCCAGGGGTGCGACATGGTGCGATGGCCGATCGCCTCGATGACGCCGGTGAGATCCTCGTGCGACGTGACGCGCGAGTGTCCGTGGTCGCTCACGATCCACAGATGCATGTCGTCCCAGCGTGCGCTTCGCTCGGCGTCGTCGCGAATGCGCGCGGCGGTCGCGTCGACGATGCGGAGGGCATCGATCGTCAGCGGCGAGCTCTGCCCCCGCGAGTGCGAGACCTTGTCGACGCCAGTGAGCGCGGCAAATGCGAAGTCCGGCTGCTCGACGCGGAGGCGGCGCACGAACTGGTCGGCGGCGATGCGGTCGATCTCGAGCCACCCCGCGAGGTCGCCCGAAAAGTGGGTGCGTGCCGCCCGCAGGGCAGAACGCGGCGTGATCGAACCGATGCGCTGGCGAGGCGGCAGTCCCCGCGTGATGACGCTCAGCGCTCCTAAACTCGTACCGGTGAGCTCGAAGATCGTCGGCGCCGAAGCGTCCACGTCCCGGTTCACCGCACTCATTTGATAGCCGACGTAGCTGCGCGAGTAGTCGGGGAACGTGCAGGCCGTCCGGTCGCGGTCGAACCAGCGAAGTCCCGGCAAGCCGACCGGGCCGGGAAAACGGCCCATGAGGAACGGGGCATAGGCGGGCCCGGTCACCGAGGGGAAGCACGACGTGACCGTGTGGAGCCCGCCTTCGGCACGGAGACGGGCAAGCGCCGGCAACGCGCCCGAATCGAGCGCGGCCGCGAGCGTATCCGGACGCGCGCCATCGGCGAGGAGAATGACGACTGACACTTGTGGCGGAGTAGAGGGGAGCCCCCATGGAGAAGCTCGCCTCTGTGAACTCCTCCCTCAACCCCGTAAGATGAACGCCATGCCAGACCGAAAATCACGCGCCGTCACGGCGAAGGCCGCGCGCCCCGCGAAGCCGAGGTCGCCGCGGACGGCGGGCGGCAATAAAGCGAGTCCTCAACTCCTGGCCGAGGCGTCCAGGACGGCCCAAGAGGGGTATCGGGAAAGGACGGAGGCGGGGCACCGCGCAGCCGGGCGCACACCGCCCTCCGAGAAAACCCCGGGCGGACCGACCACGCCGCCCAAGATGGTCGACGACGCGATTCGCACGTACATCCCGCCGGTCACGGAAGACGAGAAGCTCCTGCAATCGGGAAGCAGCCGCGACGATTTCACCCGCACGGATCCGTGGCGTGTGATGCGGATCATGGGCGAGTTCATCGAAGGGTTCGACAACCTCGCGCACGTGACCAAAGGGGTGACGATCTTCGGCTCGGCGCGCACGCATCCCGACGACCCGCAGTACCAGGCGGCGCAGGAAGTCGCGCGTCTGCTCGCCGAGGCAGGGTTCGCGATCATCACCGGCGCGGGTCCGGGGATCATGGAAGCGGCGAACAAAGGCGCCAAGCAGGGGGGCGGCACGTCGATCGGCTGCAACATCGAGCTGCCGTTCGAGCAGGGCGCGAACCCGTATCTCGATACGCTCATCAACTTCCGCTACTTCTTCGTGCGGAAGACGATGTTCATCAAATACTCGAACGCGTTCATCATCTTCCCGGGCGGGTACGGCACGCTCGACGAAGCCTTCGAGGCGCTGACGCTGATCCAGACCGGCAAGATCTATCAATTCCCGGTCGTGATGTTCGGCCGACACTACTGGGCCGGGCTGATCCGCTGGATCCAGTCGCGCGTGTTGGGCGAAGCGAAAATCTCACCGGGAGACCTGGATTTGATTTTGCTCACCGACGACCCCCAAGAAGCCGCGCACGCCGTGATTCAGGCGTGGGAAGCGCAAAACGGGGGGGGACGCTGACGACATGGCGAAGCATTCCGACAACAAACCATCGGCCGCCGGCCCCAAGGGCGCGCAGAAGGCGGCCGCAGAGGAGCGCGAGCGCTCGGGCGCCAAGCACGAAGCGCGCGAGAAGAGCAAGTATCTCCGCGGGCCGCGCATCGAACCCAAGGCGATCAGCGGAACCGAAACAGCCGCGGATCTGATCGACAACGTGTTCCTCGCCTACAACGCGGCGCGCCTTCGAGAAGCGTGCGGACTGTTCACCAAAAAGATGCTCGATCCCGACGTCACGGTCGGCATGACGCTCACCGGGGCGCTCACGCCGGCGGGGCTCGGCATGGCGGCGCTCATTCCGCTCATCGAGAGCGGGTTCGTCGACTGGATCATCTCGACCGGCGCGAATCTCTATCACGACACGCACTTCGGTCTCGGGCTCGCGATGCACCGCGGGAATCCGCAGGAGTCGGACGTGGTGCTGCGCGACGAAGGCGTCGTGCGCATCTACGACATCTTCTTCGACTACGACGTGCTGCTGTCGACCGACGCCTTTTTTCGGGCCGTCATTCAAGGACCCGAGTTTCAGCGCGCGATGTCGAGCGCCGAGTTCCACAATCTGTGCGGCAAGTACGTGCGCGAACGGGAGCGAGCGCTCGCCGTCGGACAGAAGTCGTTGCTTTCCGCGGCGTACAACGCCGGCGTGCCGATCTACACCTCCTCGCCGGGCGATTCGTCGATCGGCATGAACGTCGCCGCGCTCGCGCTCGAGGGGAACAAGTGCACGATCGACCCGAACCTCGATGTGAACGAGACGGCGTCGATCGTGCTCGACGCCAAACGATCGGGCGGAAAGTCGGCCGTGCTCATCTGCGGCGGCGGCAGCCCGAAGAACTTCATGCTGCAGACCGAGCCGCAGATTCAGGAAGTGCTCGGCATCGACGAAAAGGGACACGACTATTTCCTGCAGATCACCGACGCGCGTCCCGACACGGGCGGCCTCTCCGGCGCCACGCCCGCCGAAGCCGTGAGCTGGGGCAAGATCGATCCCGATCGATTGCCCGACGCCGTCGTGTGCTACATGGACTCGACCGTCGCGCTGCCGCTGCTCACGTCGTACGCCAAGGCGCGGCACGCGGACCGCCCGCTCAAGCGCTTGTACGATCGGCGCGACGCCATGATGGAGCGTTTGCGCGCCGAGTTCGCCCGGTCGTCCGACGCGTCGTTTGCCAGCGGCGCGCACGCGGGATAACTTGGAACGGTGAGCCACGCGCCCGGCCTGTCGGCCGGGCGCGTAAGTTTTCCCTGGACTCAAAACGCTCGCGACCGGGCGATATGATCGAAGAGCTGAAGCAAAAACTCGCCGCGGAAGCGGAACGGCTACAGTACGAGCTCAACGTCACGCTGCCGCAGGAAATTCGCAAAGCCGTCGAGCTCGGCGACCTCCGTGAGAACAGTGAATACAAGGCCGCGCTCGAGCGCCAGCAATTCGTGCAGGCGCGCCTCGGGCATTTGCGCGAGCGCCTGAGCAAGCTTTCGGCGATCGATCCGTCGCAGATCCCGTCGGACCGCGTGGGTTTGGGATCGAAGGTCGTGCTCGAGGATCAGAAAGCCGGCGGCCGCGAGACTTACTATCTGGTCTTCGGCGACGCGATCGAGTTCGAGGAGGGACACGTCACGATGGCGTCGCCCATCGGCCGGGCGCTGCTCGGCAAGGCCGTCGGCGAGGTGGCCTACCTCAGGCTGCCGACGATGGTGCGCCAGCTCCGCGTCGTCGAGCTCCGTACGATACACGACCGCGGCGGCGGCGAGGAATAGCCGCCGCCTCTTCCTGAACGATGCGGTTGAACCGCGTCAACAGGTACGGATCGAAGATTTTCCCGCGGTCGTTGTTCATCATCGTCAGCGCCTCGTCGCGCGAGAACGCGGCGCGGTAGGGTCGGTCGGTCGTCAGCGCGTCGAACACGTCGGCGACGCACACGATCCGCGCCGCGAGCGCGATGTTCTCGCCGGCGATGCGGTCCGGATATCCCGCGCCGTCCCACCGCTCGTGGTGGTGGCGCACCATCGGCAGGATGTCCCACGGAAATTCGATGTCCGCGAGGAGCTCCGCGCCCGCGGCGGCGTGGCCTTCCATCACTTCGCGCTCACGCGGCGTGAGCCGGCCGGGCTTGTTCAAGATCTCCGTCGGCACCGAGATCTTTCCCACGTCGTGGAGTAGCGCGCCGATGCGGAACCAAAACATCGTGATCTCGTCGAACCCGATGTCTCGCGCCAGCGCGCACGCGTAATCGGCGACGCGCTCGCAGTGGCCCCGCAGGTAGTTGTCCTTCGATTCGATCGAGCTCGCCCAGCGCGCGACGACGAGGTAGAACCGCTCCTCGAGGCGCTCGACCCGCTCCTGCAGCTCGGCGAGGTTGCGCTGCGACTCGAGCTTGGTGAACAGGCGGTGCGATTGCGTGAGAGCCTGCAAGGTCTCGCGATTCTTGTGCAACAGCTCGAACAACTCGGCTTGGTCGCGCGCCGTCTCGCCGGCGAGCAGCAGATCCTCGCGGCGTATCGCGTTGTCGTACGCGGCGGCGAAATGGCGCTCGGCGCTCTCGAAGTCGCCGCGCGCGCGGGCGATGACGCCCAGATGCTTGTACGTCTCGCCGAGGGCGCGGTCGTCGTTTGCTTCGATCGCCTCGGGAAGGATCGATTGGCAGAGCGCGTCTGCGGCGTTCAAGTCGCCGCGCACGAGGTGCAGCCGGGCAGCGTTGGTCAGCGCCAATAGCCGGTGCGGCACGTCGCCGGCCGCGCGGCACAACACGATCGCCTCGTCGTATGCGGCCTGCGCTTCGTCGAGCCGGCCGAGATGCGTATAGACGAGCGCCATGTTGTTGAGCGCGTGTCCGACCTGCCGCTGCATCCCGAGCGTCCGATAGACGACAAGGCTCGTCGCGTAGTGCTCGAGCGCCGCGGGCAAGTCGCCGCGCATGCTCGCGATGACGCCGAGATTCTGCGCCACCATGGCTTCGAGCTGGCGCTCCCCCGTCTCGACGGCCAACGAAAGCGCGCGCGCGTACATCGGTTCCGCCGCCGCGTAATCGCCGCGAGTCAGCAGGATGTTGCCGGCGAGATTCTTCGCGTGAGCGATGTCCGCGAGCGCGCCGTGCGCCTCGGCCGAGCCGAGCGCGGCGTCGAGACAGTCCAGAGCGACGTCGAGTTGGCCGTCGTCGCAATACGAGCGGGCGATGCGCCGCAGAATCGTCGAGGCCGCCCGGCTCTCGCGCAGCAGCCGCAGCGCGCGGTCGTAGAGAAGTCGCGCGAGCTCTCGATTGCCCGCGCGCTCGGCGGTTTCGGCTTCGACGACGAGATGCGCCGCCGCGCCGCTGAGGGGCAGGGGAAACGCCGTGCTCTGCGCGCTCACGCCACCGAGGCGCGCGTAGGCGCGGGAGGACGGGTCATTTTCTTCGCCAACGTCGGGCGCGAGATGCCGAGCAAGCGCGCCGCCGCCGCCTGATTCCCGTTCGTGATCTTGAGCGTGAGCGTCACCGCTTCGGCGACGATCTCGTCGAGCAACTTGCCGTTGGTCGGAATCTTGATCTCACCGATCGCGTCGGGTCCGCTCGCTTTCGCCGCTCGCCGCTGGATCATCAGGTGCTCGGCGCGAACGATCGACGAGTCGCCACTCAGAATCGCCGCGCGCTCGACGACGTTCTTGAGCTCGCGCACGTTCCCGGGCCAGCGATGTACGCGCAGCGCGGCGCACGCATCGGCGGAGAACGCCTTGGATTGTCCGTGCTCGCGCGTCTCGTGCGCGAGGAAATGACGGGCGATGACCTCGATGTCCTCGATTCGGTCGCGAAGTGCCGGCAGGGTGATCGAGAAGACGTTGAGGCGGTAGTACAAGTCCTCCCGAAACTCGCCGCTGGCCACCACCTGCTCGAGGAGCGGACTGGCCGCCGCGACGATGCGGCATTCGATCGCGATCTCCTCGAACCCGCCGAGGCGACGCACCTGACGCGACTCCAGCGCGCGCAGCAGCTTAGGCTGGAGCATGCGAGGCAGATGGTGGACTTCATCGAGGAAGAGCGTTCCCGAACCCGCGAGCTCGAGGAGTCCTTGCTTGCGCGCGTGCGCACCGGTGAACGCGCCGCGTTCGTGGCCGAACAACTCCGACTCGAGCAGCGCCTCGGGTATCGCCGCGCAGTTGATCGCGACGAAGGGTTCATCGGCCGCCGCGCTCGCGTAGTGGGTGCCGCGCGCGAACAACTCTTTGCCTGTTCCGGTCTCGCCGATCAGCAGGACCGTGGTGCGGCGCGTGCCCGCCACCTGCTTCGCGAGGCTGATGGCTTCGCGGAGCAGCGGGCTCGAGCCCACGATGTTTTGAAACCCGAAGTCAGGCGCGCGGTCCGACGCGGCGGCCGTGCGATCTTCATCGTGCAGCAACCGGAACCTCTGGCGGGATTGGGGCTTAGCGATTGAAGCTTGGCCCTAGAAGTATCGTCCGTTCTCCCCGCCGGTTAATCGATCGCGCACTCGGGCTGCCCACTGGCGGGCACCTATGCGCTCGAACGCGAGCAACGACCGACTCCAGGTCTCTTCGGCAACCGTTCGGTGGCCCCCCGCCGCCAATGCGCACGCCAGCTGAAAGCGGATTTCAGCGCTGGTCAACGCGTCTCCCGACACCGCCGCCAATCGGGCGGCCTTTCCGAGTGCCTCCTCGGCAGCCGCCAAGTCGCCGCCCATGCGGTGGGCGGCGCCGACCAGCTTGAGCGCGATCGCGTGGCGAGCGCTGTCGCGCCTGCGTTCCGCGATCTCCAACGCCCTGTCGATCGCCGGCCGGGCGGCGCTCACGTTTCCATAGATCAATTCCAACTCGGCGAGGTTTCCTTCGATGATTCCCTCGAACAGCATCTCGCCGCGTTCGGTCGCGATCTCGAGGGCGCGCGTGTACGCTTTGCGAGCCTCGTCGTGATGCCCGTCCTTCGCGTGGACGATGCCGAGGTTGTTCAGCACCCAGCACACCTGCTGCTGATCGTTCTGCGCTTCGAACGTCCGGAGCGCCGCCCGGTAGTGCGCCATCGCCGCGACCGGGTTGCCGCGAATGTCGGCCATGACGCCCAGGTTCTGCTGGATCATGCCGACGAGTCGCGGCTCGCCGCACGACTCCGTCGCCGTGAGCGCCTGCGTGAACAGATCGTCGGCGAGCGGCAGGTCGCCCGCGTTCAAGGCGAGGATGCCGATGCAGTTCAGCGCGTGCGCGATGCCTGCGCTGTAACTCAGCTCCCGCGCGACCGTGAGACTTCGTTGATAGAGCGGCTTGGCCTCGACCGGGTTTCCTCGATCGCGAAGCACCGTGCCTTGCCATCGAAGCACGTCGGCGACGAGAGGTGTCGCCTCGTGCGCGCCGAGGAGGGAGAGAGCGTCTTGGTGCAACCTGACTGCGTCGTCAGGAGAGTCCCCCAGCCCGGCGGCGCGCCCCAGCTCCGTTAGA
The DNA here is from genome assembly GCA_036003045.1 of Gemmatimonadaceae bacterium. Classification (NCBI taxonomy): domain Bacteria; kingdom Pseudomonadati; phylum Gemmatimonadota; class Gemmatimonadia; order Gemmatimonadales; family Gemmatimonadaceae; species Gemmatimonadaceae bacterium. The sequence goes on along the minus strand of DASYSS010000033.1, from coordinate 158,357 downwards.
CGTCTCGCCTCCTCGGCCGCGTGCCCCGAATGTCCGCGGATCGGCTCGAGGTTCATCGTTCCCCGACAGCGTGGAGAGGACTTACTCTCTTCCGCTGGCCAGGATGTACCCCGAGAAGTGCCACACCGTGAACGTCGCCACTGAATTCAGCAGGTCCACGTTGACGTTGAGCTGCTCGGTGATCGACGTCGGCTTGGTCGAATCGGGGAAATATCCGGCGAAGAGCGAGAGAGGATTCACCAACCCGTTGCGACTGGCCTGCGTCAGGCCGAGGTTCTGGGTCACGACGAGCGGCAGGTTGAACTTGAGGCCGTGCGGCGCGAATTCGTATTCGACGTTCGAACCGGCGACCGCCGTCACGGTGATCGTCTGCTTCGACGACAGCGCGAGGGGCGGCACGACGACGAGCAGGCCGGCGCTCGGCAGAGCCAACGCACCGCCGAGAGGACCGATGGTCGCCGAAGTCGACACGGAGTTCGCCAGCGGCGTCGTACGCTGCAGCGGCGTCACCTGGATCGGATTGGCGAGGCCAAGAAGACTCGTGAGGCTGGCGTTCGCCTCGGTCGCCTCGGTAGGCACCGACCCGGCCGGACCACTGGGCGCGGTCGGAATGTCGGTGGACACGCATGCCGCCGCGACGACAGCAACGAGGGCGGTGGAGAGAAGGAGAATGCGACGGCGCATCGAAGTCAGCTCAGGGTAGTGGTGAGGTAGCAAGCCGGGTGGGCGGTCGCCGACCCCTAAGGCAGCGTTCGTGCCGCCCTCCCAACACTCGATGCCGCAACACCTTGTCGAAAATGAGCCACCCGCTCTGGGCGGCTCGGAGCCAAGAATCTTTATCCAAGAATTCTGTCTTTAGACAAGAATCTTACCGGCCGGGGCGTCGCGGGCCGAAGGCGTGGACGCCGCGCGAACGCGCAAAACCGCGGGGTCAGGCCTCGATTGAAAAGATTCGTTGCACTTCTTTGGCATACGCGGCCACCGAGCCGCTCTGCGTCGGAGCGTCCCACCCCAGCGGCTCGGCGACGACCGCCGCGGCACGCGCGGCGATCGATGCACCGTGGTCACGCGTCTCGAACGCGAGCTTGGTGCGCCGGATGAGCAGATCGCCGAGCGTGAAGGCCATCTCGTTCCGCGCGCAGTAACGGAGCTCGCCGGCGGTGTAGGGAAGACCGTCGGCCAAGCGCGTATCGCCGCCGTCCGACGTGATCTCGCTCCAGACCCGTGGCCATCGGCTCCCGTATGACGCGGCGAGATGCGCGCTCAGCGACGCGTCATCGGTCTCGCGCGAGATGTCGGCAACGAGCTGCTCGTACGACCGAATGTCGCCGCCCGGCAGAGGCGTCAGGTGTGCGGCGCCCGCCGGGCGTCCGAGCTCGCGAAGGACGACACGCAGAACGTCGGCGGCCATGACGCGGTACGTCGTCAACTTTCCGCCGGTGATCGAGACGAGCCCGGCACCGCTCACGGTCACGGCGTGCTCGCGAGACGCGGCGCCTGGGGTTTCGCGCGACGACGGCAACAGCGGCCGAATACCCGCCCACGCCGCGACGACATCGTTCGCCCCCAGCTTCGCGGCCGGGAAAAATCGATTGGCGGTCGCCAATAGGTACGACACGTCCTCGGCGGTCGGGCGAACGTCGTCGGGCGACGACGTCGTGAACGTGTCGGTCGTACCGACGATGGCGAATGCACCGGCGGGAAGCACGAACATCACGCGGCCGTCCATCGGCGAAAGCAGCGTGAGCGCATCGTGGTTGCCGAGGCGTTCCCGCCGAATCGCGATGTGGGTGCCTTTGCTTCCGCGCACGGCTTTGCGCGCTCCCGGAAGCGGTGCGGACTGGTCGAGGGCGCGGACCGTGTCGCTCCATGGCCCAGTCGCGTTCACGACGACGGCGGCGCGGACGTCGACGCTCTCTCGTGTCAGCTCGTCGTCGACGCGCGCGCCGACGATTCGACCGTCGCGCGCCTCGAGAGCGCGCACGGACGCGTGATTGACGACCACCGCGCCGATTTCAGCGGCGCCGATCGCGTTCGCCAGCGTGAGGCGCGCGTCGTCGGTGGCAGCGTCGTAGTAGAGCGCGCCCCCGCGAAGCCCATCGGACGCGAGCCCCGGCTCGCGCGCGAGCACGCCGCGCGTGCTGAGCCGCCGGTGGCGCCGCACGTTTCGAAAGAGGGCGAGGGCGTCGTAGGCGGTGAGTCCGAGCCCCAATTTCCACCGCGGGATGCGCGCGCCGGCGTACACGGGCCAGGTGAACGCGAGCGGGCGCACGAGGTGGGGCGCGAGACGTAGCAGCTGCCTCCGCTCCGCGCTCGACTCGAACACGAGGTGGATCTGCCCGTGCTCGAGGTAGCGCACGCCGCCGTGAATCAGGCGCGACGAGCGGCTCGAGGTGCCGCTCGCGAAGTCGTTCTTTTCGACGAGGGCGACCGACAAACCGCGCGCCGCCGCCTCGCGCGCGATTCCGCACCCCGTGATCCCGCCGCCGATCACGAGTAGGTCGAACTCTCGGGCGGGGGCGCCGAGCGCCGCGAATCGCTCGGCGCGAGTCGGGAGCTGACCTTGCATTGGATCAAAGGTAAGCCAGTTTCCACGGATGCCAGCACTCGGGGCGTCAGGTCGCCGTGTCGCAATCATCGCCGGTGTCCGCACGCCGTTCGCGCGCGCGGGCACGGTGCTCAAGGGTCTCACGGCGATCGAGCTGGGCAAGCTGGCCGTGGCGGAGCTCATTCAGCGAACGAGTCTGGAGGGCAGGCTCGTCGAAGGCATCGTGTACGGCACCGTCGTGTCGTCGGTCACTGCGCCGAACATCGCGCGCGAGATATCGCTGATGCCGATGCTGCCGCGCAACTGTGAGTCGTACTCGGTGAGCCGCGCCTGCGCGTCGGCGAACCAGGCGATCACCGACGCCGCGGATCAGATTCTTCTCGGATATCACGACATCATGATCGCCGGCGGCGCGGAATCGCTCTCCAACGTCCCGATTCTCCATTCGCGCTCGATGTCGGAAAAGCTCGTCGCGCTGTCGCGCGCCAAGACGGCGGCGGGCAAGCTGCGCATCGCCGCCTCGGTTCGGCCGCGCGATCTCGTGCCGATCACGCCGGCGATCGCCGAGCCGTCGACGGGAGAGACGATGGGGCAGTCGGCGGACAAGATGGCCAAGATCAACCACATTTCCCGGGAGTCGCAGGACCAGTTCGCTCTGCGGTCCCACCGGATGGCCGCGGCGGCGACGGATGACGGACGTCTCACCGCCGAGATGTTTCCCGTTTATGTGCCGCCGCGTTACACCGAGTCGCTCGCGTCGGACAACGGCATTCGAACGGATACGTCGATCGAAGCGCTCGCCGCGCTCAAGCCCGTGTTCGACAGGCGCTATGGAACGGTGACGGCGGGAAATGCGTCTCCGCTCTCCGACGGCGCGAGCGCCGTGTTGCTGATGAGTGAGGAGCGCGCGCGCACGCTGGGGTACCGGCCGCTCGCGTTCATCCGTTCCTACGCGTACGCGGCGGTCGACCCCGGCGAACAGTTGTTGATGGCGCCGGTGCTCGCCGCGCCTCTCGCGCTGCAGCGCGCCGGCCTCACGCTCGACGACATGGATTTGGTGGAGATGCACGAAGCGTTCGCCGCGCAGGTGTTGTGCAACCTGGCCGGCTTCATGTCCTACGAATGGGCGGAGCGCGGCGGCTTCCCCGATCCGATTGGCGAGGTGGATCGCGCGAAGTTGAACGTGATGGGCGGATCGGTCGCCATCGGGCACCCGTTTGGCGCGACGGGCGGACGAATTCTCACCACGCTGGCCAACGAGCTCGTGCGGCGCGGCGGTCAGTTCGGTCTCATGACGGTCTGCGCGGCGGGCGGTCTCGGCCACGCCATGGTCGTGGAGCGCGCATGACGTCGGCGCCGACGCTTACCACCGAGCTGATCGACGACGTTCTCGTCGTCACGATCGACCGCACGGACCAGCCGGTGAACACGCTCGGCGTCGATCTCGTGTCCGACTTCGAGAGTGTGTTCACGCGCGTCGATGAGGATACGCTCATTCGAGCGCTCGTACTGATCTCCGGCAAGCCGGACGGTTTCATCGCCGGCGCCGACATCGAGCAGTTCCTCGAGCTCCGGTCGGCGGCCGACGCGGAGCGCCTGAGCCGCACCGGTCAAGATCTGTTGAACCGGTTGGAGTCGTTGCGCGTCCCGGTCGTGGCGGCGATTCACGGCGCGTGTCTGGGCGGCGGCCTCGAGGTCGCGCTGGCCTGCCGTTACCGCGTTTGCACGGATCATTCGCAGACGACGTTCGCCGCCCCGGAAGTGCAGTTGGGTCTCATCCCCGGCATGGGCGGCACACAACGCCTTCCACGCCGCGTGGGACTCCAGGCCGCGCTGGACATGATCCTCACGGGGAAGACCATTCGCGCGAGGCGCGCACTCCAGATGGGGCTCGTCGACGAGATGGTGCATCCGTCGATTCTCGGCGACGTCGCCCTCGGTCGCGCTCGGGCTCTCGCGAGCGGCACGCTCCGGCCACCGCGCCGGCGCACGGCCGGCCCGGCGAGTCTCCTGCTCGAGAGCAACTCGTTCGGCCGCGGGGTGGTCTTCAAAAAGGCGCGGCAGAGCGTGCTCGAGAAAACGCACGGGCACTACCCGGCACCGCTCGCCGCGCTCGATGCCGTGATCGCGGGCTATTCGGGCAACGGCGAGGGGTTCACCGAGGAGGCCCGCCATTTCGGCGAGATGGCGGCGACCGAGGTTTCGCGGCAGCTCGTCTTTCTGTTCTTCGCGAGCAACGCCTTGAAAAAGGATCGCGGCGTTCCCGAGCCGGCACCGCAGCCGCGCGATGTCGACAGGCTGGCCGTGCTCGGCGCCGGTTTCATGGGCGCGGGCATCGCCTCGGTCGCCATTCAGCACGGAACGCTGGTCCGTTTGAAAGACACCGACACCGGTCGTATCGGGCATGGACTCGCCGCGATTCGAGGGGTCGTGCAAGAGCGTGTTTCGCGCCGGCAGATCACGCCGCAGCAACTCGACGACGCGATGAGTCTCGTCGGCGCGACGACGGACTACTCGGGATTCGAGGCCGTGGATCTGGTGATCGAGGCGGTATTCGAGGACCTCGGTCTCAAACACCAAGTGCTCGCCGAGGTGGAACCGGTGCTCGACGCGGCCGCGGTCTATGCGTCGAATACGAGCACCATACCGATCTCGCGCATCGCCGAGGCGGCGCGTCATCCGGAGCGCGTGCTCGGCATGCACTTCTTCTCGCCAGTCCACCGCATGCCGCTGCTCGAGATCGTCGTGACGCCGGCGACGTCGCGACAAGCGACCGTTACCGCGGTCGCCTACGGCAAGCGGCTCGGCAAGACCGTGATCGTCGTGAACGACGGCCCCGGCTTCTATACGACGCGAACCTTGTCGGCGTACATGAGCGAGGCGGGTCGGTTGCTCGACGAGGGCGCGTCGGTCGAAGCGATCGACCAGGCGCTCGTCGATTTTGGGTTCCCGGTCGGGCCCATCACGCTCCTCGACGAGGTCGGCATCGACGTGGGCGGCCGCGTCGCGTCCGTACTGTCGGAGGCGTTCGGACAACGCATGACGCCACCGGAATCGATGCGGCGCGTCGTCGTCGCCGGGCGAACCGGGCGAAAAGGATCGAGCGGCTTCTATCGATACGGCGCCGGCGGTGAAAAGGGCCCCGTGGACGAGAGCGTGTACTCGGTCATCGGCGGCGAGCGCCGGCCCATCGACAAGGCCGAGATCGCCGACCGGTGTGTGTTGGCGATGTTGAACGAGGCCGCGCGATGTCTGGAGGAGGGAATCCTTCGGTCGCCGCGCGACGGCGACATCGGGGCGGTTTTCGGGGTCGGGTTCCCGCCATTCCGTGGCGGACCGTTCCGTTACATGGACAGCACAGGCGTGAGCCGGATCGTAGAACGGTTAGAGGATCTCAACATCCGCTTCCCCAAGCGATTCGACCCCGCACGACTTCTCGTCGACATGGCAGCCGGGGGGCGGAGCTTTTACGCCGGCCCACGGTAGAATTGAGGTGACGCTGGGATTTCTTTGTTCTACCGCCGATCGCAAGTGGTTGATTCAAACTGACGTACACCAATTGTGACCCTCTCCGACCACCGCAGGTCATTCGACGTGGAAGCTAGCTCGGACGCAGTCGTCGTATCCCACGTGTTGCGCGGCGATGTGGAGGCGTTCGGGACACTGGTCGAGCGGTATCGCGACCGGTACGCCCGTTACGCGTTTCACATGCTCGGCAACCGCGAGGACGCGGAAGAGGCACTGCAGGACGCGTTCACGCGGGCGTACCGATCGTTGCCGCAGTGCGAGGATCCCGAACGATTCGGGGCCTGGTTGTTCCGCATCCTGGTCAACCGGTGCCGGACCGTCGGGGCGCGACGGGGGCGACGGGCGCGGACGTTCGTGGCGGACGAAACGGCGCTGCTCGGTGCAGCGGAGGATCATCCGGCCGAGCGGACCGCGTGGCGCGAAGAAATCGATCGCGCTTTGCAGCAGTTGCGGCCCGACCAACGCGAAGCCTTCCTGTTGAAGTATGTAGAGGAGCTGGGCTACGACGAGATGTCGCAGCTCACAGGCGTCGGGGTTTCGGCGCTCAAGATGCGGGTAATGCGCGCCTGCGAACGCCTGCGCGAGCTGCTGAGTGAGGTGCACAGTGTCTGATGACGATGTGAGGATGAGCCAGATCGCGCGGGCGTTGCGCGCGCCCGTGCGCCTGAGCGCCTCGTTCGACGCCCGGGTGATGGCGGCGGTGCGCCGCCTGCCGGGTCACGAGCGGCTCAAGCTGTGGGCGCGGCTCACGACGCCGCGCACCGTGACCGTGATGCCGCTGACGTGGGGGTTGCTCGCCGCTTCCGTCGCGCTGTTCGCCGTGCTCGGCGCGATGCATTTCGCGGTGGACGTCGATCGCGCGGCCAAGCCGATCGCCAGCGCGCTCTTCCCGGCGCAAACGAAGCCGGCGCCGCAGCGCGTGCAGTTCGTGCTCGTCGCCCCCGACGCGAAGAAGGTCGCCGTCGTTGGCGACTTCAACGGCTGGGACGCGCAGCATGCCGGATATCAGGCGCAGCATCGCGGCGGCGGCGTCTGGTCGGTGACCGCGCCGGTTCCGGTCGGCCACCATCGCTACTCGTTCGTCGTCGATGACAGCGTCTGGGTCGCCGATCCAACGGCTCCGCGCGTCGTGGACAACGACTACGGCGTCCCAAACTCGGCGATCGTCGTACCGCAAGAATGACGAAGTTTCTGCGCACCGTGACGGTGCTCTCGCTCGTCGCGCGAGCCCTCACGGCGCAGAGCGCGGGTGCCGATCCGAGGCTCGTGGCGAGGCTGGACAAGCCCACGTACGTCGCGGTGAACGCGATCGTGGATTCGGCGCGCGCCGCCAAGCTTCCCACCGCGCCGCTCGTCGACAAGGCGCTCGAGGGCGCGGCGAAGGGATCTGACGGGCCAAAGATCGTGACCGCCGTGAAGCAGTTGAGCGTGCGCATGACGTCGGCGCGTGCCGTACTCGGAACGAGCGCCAGCAGTGACGAGATCAAGGCCGCGTCGACGGCGTTCGAGGCGGGCGTATCCGATCGCGATCTCGCGCGCGTCAAGGCGGCCAACGGAAAGCGCCCCGTCACCATGCCGCTCGCCGTGATCACCGATCTGATTGGACTACGGATCGAGGTGGCGACGGCGACGAATCTCGTCATCCAGCTCGAAAAATCGGGCGTCAAGGACGGGGAATTCGCGCTCTTTCAGCGCAACGTTCGCGCTGACATCGATCGAGGCGCCGACCCGACCGTCGCCGCGCAGACGCGCGCGCGCGGCCTCCTCCAGCGCGGCGCCAGCACAGGCAAGCCGTCCGAGTCGTCAGAGTAGCGTCGCGGCGACTCGATCGGGTACAATTCCCCGTCCAACCCGCCGGGGTTTCGTACATGCGTCGTGCCGCGTCGATTGGGGCTGTACTCGTCTTCTCCGCCTGGCCCTGCGCCGCTCAGCAAGTCGACAACTACAGCATTCCGAGCAAGAGCAAGTACACGCTCGAGAGCTTCGCCGGGAAGCGCCCGCTCACGCGCGCCGAACGGACGAAGTTCACCGAGACGTCGCACTACGACGACGTCATCGTCTTCATCGATTCACTCAAGGCGCTCGGTGCGAAGATCGCCACTGGCTCGATCGGCAAGACGATCGAAGGGCGCGAGCTGCCGTACGTGATCGCCTCGCGGCCTCTCGTCGCGACACCGGCGGCCGCGCGACGACTCGGGCGCCCGATCGCGTACATCCAGGCGAACATCCACGCGGGCGAGGTCGAAGGCAAAGAGGCGATGCAGTCGCTGCTGCGCGATCTCGTGTTCGACAAGCACAAGAACGTGCTCGATTCGATCGTGCTCATCGTGCAACCGATCTACAACGCCGACGGCAACGAGAAGTGGGGCCCTCAAGCGCGCAACCGCGGCGCCCAGAACGGACCGGAGCTCGTCGGCACTCGGCAAAACGCGTCGGGTTGGAACCTCAATCGCGACTACATCGGTGCCGACGCGCCTGAAACGAAAGGGGCGTTCGCGATGCTGAACGAGTGGAATCCGGATCTGTTCATGGATCTCCACACGACGGACGGCAGCATCCATGGGTATGCGCTGACGTACGCGCCGCCGCTCACGCCGACCGCGGTCAACGTGCTCGGGTATTCCGCCAACATGATGGCGGAGATTCGTAAGCGGATGCTCGATCGCGACGGCTTCTACGTGCAGGACTATGGCGATTTCAGCCGCACCGATGTCGTGCGCGGTCCTCGTGGAGGCGCCGGCGCAGGTCGCCGAGGCGCACCGCCCGACAGCGCCGGCCGATCGGCGGGTCGCGGCGCGGGCGGCGGAGGATTCGGCGGTCGAGGTCCTGGCCTCGAGCAAATGATCGTCGACTCGATTCCGTCCAAAGGCTGGGCGTTCTCGACCTACGAATCGCTCGCCCGATACGGAACGAACTATTACGGTTTGCGAAATCGAGTGGCGATCCTGAGCGAAGCCTTTTCGCACGATCCGTTCGCGCGGCGGGTCGCCTCCACGTACGACTTCGTCAGCGAGATTCTCTCGTGGGTTGCCGAGCATAGCCGCGAGATCCGGGCGCTCGGGCCGGCGGGCGACGCGAGAGTCGCGTCGTGGGCGGCACACCCGGGAAGCTCCCCGCCGCTGTCGCTCAAATCGCGAATGGATACGACGCGCATGGAAGACGTCCGCGTCGAAGAGGTCGTACCGCTCACCGATTCGACCAAGCGCGAAGCGGGGCTCGGCAACCGCCAGCGCCTCGGCATCGTGAAGCTGGTGCGAATGCCGGTGATGGCGACTTTTTCGCCGACTTTGACGTCGACGCTGCCGTTCGCCTATGCGTTCGATTCGGCGACGGGCGCCGCGCTGCTGCCGATTCTCGCGATCCATGGAATCTCCGTCGAGCAGCTCAGCGCGCCGGCGTCGGCGACCGTGCAAACGTTCGCCGTCGACAGCGTGATCGACCGCGGCCGGTCGGAGACTTCGCGAATGATGAAGGACGTGGCGGGCCGCTGGGGCGAGCCCGGCTCGCGCACGCTCGCCGCCAAGAGCTACATCGTTCGCGCTGGGCAGCCGCGAGGGCTGGCCGCGTTCTATTTGCTCGAGCCGGAGTCGGAAGACGGACTCGCGCAGTGGTCGTTCCTCGACGGCATTCTGGCGGCGCACGCCGACTTTCCGATCTCGCGCATCACGAAGCCGGTGACGCTCAAGTCGCACCCGTCGCGCAACTGATGCTCCGTTCCACCCTGTTGTACCTCTCCAGCCGGCCGCGGATCTTCCGCTTCGTTCGCAACAACCGGCTGGCAAAACGATTTGCGAAGCGGTTCGTTGCGGGAGAGACGCTCGACGAGGCCGTCGCCGCCGTCGCCGCGCTCAACGCGAAGGGCATCTCCGCCTCACTCGACCTGCTCGGCGAGAGCGTGACCAACGAGCGGGAGGCGCGGGCTGCCGGCGCGCAGTATCTCGCGATCCTCGACCGAATCCACCAGGAGAAGCTCGAGGCGAACGTGTCGCTCAAGCTCACGGCGATGGGACTCGACATCTCCGAGGAGCTGTGCGTCTCGGTCATGCACGACGTGCTCGAGCGTGCCCGCCGGCTCTCGACGTTCGTGCGCCTGGACATGGAAGGGAGCGCGTACACCGAGCGGACTCTGAATCTGTTCGAGAACCGCCTGTACCCGGCCTACAAGGATCACGTCGGAATCGTGCTCCAGAGCTATCTATACCGGACGCGCTCCGACGTGGAACGCGCCCTGCAGCTCGGTTGCCGGGTGCGCCTGTGCAAGGGCGCGTACAAGGAGCCGGCGGCGGTGGCGTTTCCCGAGAAGAAAGAAGTCGACGCGAACTACGTCCGCTGCATGCGCCTGCTGCTGGGCGGCGGCAACTATCCGGGCATCGCCACGCACGACCCGAAGATCATCGACGAGGCGAAGCGTTACGTCGCCGACCAAGAGATCGACCGGTCGCGATTCGAGTTTCAGATGTTGTACGGCGTCCGACGCGATCTGCAGGAGCAGCTGGTGCGCGAGGGATTTCGGATGCGCGTCTACGTGCCGTTCGGCACGCAGTGGTATCCGTACCTCATGCGCCGCCTCGCCGAGCGGCCCGCGAACGTGGCGTTCATCACGGGCAACGTGATTCGCGAGGCGTTCGGAGGGCGCGGACGGAAGCGATGATGTCGCACGCGCGGTATCGGCCACCCGACCACAGCAAGGGCGACGAATCCACGATCGGTGGATACGCGGCAGTCCACGACCGTCCCGCGGCGTTCGAGGGAAACGACGGATTCTCCTACAGCGTGGAGATCATGGCCGAACCCGCCGGCGGCGACTGGCGCGCGTTCTTCCTCTTCATCAAGTGGGCGAGAATCGGCGCGCAAACTCCCGAAGGCCACGTCGAAAGTGATTATCTCGCGACGGGCCCGAGCGAGCAGCAGGCACGCGATGCACTCGGACGGACGCCGCTCGACGAAGTAAAGAAGCTGCTCGACCGGCTGATCGCCGAGCGCCGCGGTGCCGAGCCGTCGCGCCGATGGTGGGACGCGATGCGCGACGAAGGCGGAGACGAGAGCCCATAATGACCGTCGCCCATCGACCGCCGGCACACGGGGTCGTCCTCGAGGGGACAGGCGGCGTGTGGCGCGTGCGAACCGACGCCGGGGAAACGATCGATGCCTCGCTGCGCGGCCGGCTGAAAAAATCCGACGCCGGTCGGCGCCGTGACGGGTCGCTCCGGCGCGACACCGTCCAATCGGCCGCCGAGTCGCTCAAGCTCGCCGTCGGCGACGACGTGATGCTCGAGCGTTCGGCCCGCGGCAGCGAGTGGGCGATCGCCGAAATCCTGCCCCGGAAGTCCGCGCTGGCCCGGCGCGCTCCGGGCGGAGGGCAGGGCGAGCGCATCGTCGCCGCGAACGTCGATCAGGTCGTGATCATGTTCGCGATGGCGAAGCCCGAGCCGCACCTGCGCATGCTGGACCGTTTCCTCGTCATTGCCGAAGGAAACGATCTCCGCGCTCGCGTGATCGTCAACAAGATCGATCTCGCCGACTCCGAGGAGGCGCGCCAGCGCTTCCGCGCGTACGAAACCGCCGGATATCCGGTGCACTATACGAGCGTAAAGACCGGCGCCGGACTCGCGGATCTGAAGGCAAGCTTCAACGATTGCCGCTCCGTGATCACCGGGCCGTCGGGCGTGGGGAAGTCGTCGCTGCTGAACGCGATCTTTCCCGGAGCCGGTCTGCGCGTGGGCGCGATCAGCGAGTCGGTGAACAAGGGTCGCCACACGACGGTCGGCGCGCTGATGCTTCCCCTGCCCGGCGACGGCACGGCGGGCGGCGCGGGCTACGTGATCGACACGCCAGGTCTGCGCGAAGTCGGTTTGTGGGCGCTTCCACCCGAGCATCTCGACCGGTGTTTTCCCGAGATGCGCGCGCTGAGCCCGGATTGTCGCTACGCCGACTGCCGGCACTTGGCCGAGCCCGAGTGTGCCGTGCGCGCGGCAGTCGACGCCGGGACGGTGTCCGAGGCGCGCTACGACAGCTACCGACGATTGTTGGAAGAGCTCGAAGCCGGCTGACGCGAGCGAGCTACCAGGAGCCGCGCTCGCCGGCGACCGCGATCACTTTGCTCAAGCGGTCGGCGGCGTGGCGCCAATTCACCTGTACGGCGAGCTCGGCGTCGTCGGCACGCCCTTCGTCGATTGCGGCGATGATGATGTCGTGCTCGTACACCGACGTACGGATGTCGCCGGTGAGCATACTGATGTACATGCGGATGTAGCGTTCGGCCTGCGGCTTGACCGCGTCGTGCAGCGCGAGCAGCCGGGGGCCGGCGCACGCCTCGACGATGCGGCGATGAAGCCGCTGGTCGGCGTCGTAGAGACTGCCGTGATCGATCGGCGTGGCTTTGCCCGCGCGCTGAAACTCGGCGTTGAGGCCCCTGAGGTCGCGCACCAGCGCGCGCCGGTCTGGATTCGGCAGCGAGGCGACGCCCCGCGCGCCGATCCCTTCCAGCGCGCCGACGATGTTTAGCAATTCATAAACGTCGTCGCGCGTCAACGGAGCGACGGTGAGCCGGGACTGCTGGGCCCCCGGCGAGCCCATGACGTAGCCTTCCTGCTGCAATCGTTGAAGCGCCTCGCGAACCGGCGTCCTGCTTACGCCCAGGCGTGTGGCGATCTCGGTCTCGACGATCCGGCTGCCGGGCGCGAGCAAGCCCTGGACGATCAGGTCGCGCAGCCGGACATACACCTGCTCGGGCCGCGATCCGTGCGGCGCATCGGCCGCGCTCCCCGGTGGGAGGGCCGTCGCGTCGACGTCCAACAGACTGCGCGCCGGTGGCTTCCTCGTCGAAGTCATGTGGAACGCAATATACAGGCGTGGGCGAAAGGGGTAAGGAACCGAACGTCACGATGATGTTGCTCGTCGTTCCGACGCCGACGACATTCACTGAACATGCTGCTCATCTACCGGCCGCCGATCACATGAGTTGGGCCCTCAAAGAATTCTTTGCGGCCATCGAAGAGGAATTCGGCGTGGCCGGTGATTCGGACGGCGAGGTGCTTCAGACGCCCGGCGACGTGATCGACTTCATCATGGAGAATACGGAGCCGACGGACGGCATGGCCGCCGACGAGTACCGCGACCATGTCGCGGGCGTCGTCGGCGAGATCATGGCGCGAACGCTCGGTGTCACGCGCTACGAGGAAGGCTCGCGCTTCGTCCAGGATCTGCACGTCCGATGACGGGGACGCCGTCGCGCCGCATCCTGCTCGCCGACGCCGACGCGTTCTACTGTGCCGTGGCGCGCCTGGTCGATCCGGAAGGCGCTGGGAAGGCGAGGTATCTCATCGTCGGCGGCACGCGCGAGAGCCGCGGCGTCGTCTGCTCGGCGTCGTACGAGGCGAGAAGGTTCGGCGTTCGATCCGCGATGCCGATCGCTCGGGCGCTGCGATTGTGTCCCCAAGCGATGTGCGTGCCGATTCCCCGGCGCGTCTGCTCAGAAAAGAGCCGGGAGATCCGCGGCGTGCTCGAGAAGTTCTCGCCCGTCGTCGAGGGCGCGAGCATCGACGAGTGGTATCTCGACATGGGCGGCACCGAAGGCGTGTACGGTCACGAGCCGCTCGCGGCGACGGCTCGCCGCATCCGCGAGGCCGTGACCGAGGCCACGACGTTGTCCGTGTCGATCGGCGGCGGAACGTCCAAGCTCGTCGCGAAGCTCGCCGTAGAGCGCGCGAAACCGAAGCCCGGCACCGCGGCGACCGGCGTTCACGTCGTCGAGCCCGGAACCGAACAAGATTTTCTGAACACGTTCGACCTGGCCGACATTCCTCTCGTCGGCCCACGCTTCCAGGAACGCCTCGCGAAGCTCGGCATGCGGCGCGTGACCGACGTGCTCGCGTACGACGTTCCCACGCTCGCGCAGTGGCTCAGCCAGCGCGAAGCCGAATGGCTCTACGCGCGGGTGCGCGGCGTGGACGCGCGCGAGGTGGAATCGCATGGCGACGCGAAGAGCATCAGCCGCGACGAGACGTTTGCCGCCGACATCGCGAGCGACGACGAGCTCGCGCGCGAACTGCTCGCGCTGACGACACGCGCGGCCTCCGACCTCCGGTCCGATGGCCTGACCGCGCGAACGGTCACCATCAAGATCCGCGATTTCGACTTCAAGACGCGCTCCGCCAGCCGCACGCTCGACGCGCCTGTCATCTCCGACCGCGTGATCCTCGAGGTTGGCCGGCAGCTCCTGGGCAAACTGCGCGAGAAGCGGCGCGTGCCGGCCCGGCTGCTTGGTGTGTCGCTGTCGTCGCTCGCCATGGATTCGACGGCCGACCAGATGACCCTCTTCGAGCTTGCGGACGAGCGGGTCGCGGAAACGAGCCGGGACCGGGTTCTCGCGCGGACGGTGGATCGCGTTCGGGCCAAGTTCGGCGACCGGGGCATTCTGCCGGCTCGGCTGATAGATTGAATCGGGCTCAGCCGGACGACCGTCGGATGTAATTGCCCCTTCCGCGCGCGAATCGTCCGTGTTGGAAAGGTTGTTCCCGCCTCGCGGCCGTTGCGGTGCCCTTCAGCGGCCGGGATCAGTGTGAATGAGTCAATTAGGATCGCCGCCCTTGTTGGGATCGACGCGCTTTCGCAGCCTGAGTGATCCCGAGAGCCTTCGCGAGTTCGCCAAGAACATTCGCGAAGGCATCTACATCACCACGCGCGACGGCGAGATCCTGGACGCCAACCAGGCGTTCCTGGAAATCGTTGGCGTCGAGTCATTGGCCGACCTGGGCAAAGGCGGCGCGGTCGCGCTGTACGCCGAGCCCGAGCGGCGCGACGAGCAGGTGCGCCTCCTGGAGACCGACGGCTCGGTGCGCGAGTTCGAGATCGCCATCCGCCGGCCGGACGGCCAGACGAGAACGGTTCTCGACAGCTGCAACCTCGTCCGCGATCCCGACACGAACGAGGCGTTCATTCACGGAATCCTCATCGACATCACGGGCCGCAAGGCGCTCGAAGCATCGTTGCTAGAGATGAGCACGCACGACGCGCTCACCGGCGCGCTCAATCGCCGGTGTCTCGCGGAGGTCGACGTCGAGCTCGCACGCGATCCGTCCGCGAAATGCGGCTGCGTCTTCGTCGACGTCGACCAGTTCAAGCAGTACAACGACCAGTGGGGACACCGGGAAGGCGACGAAGTCCTCCGCCGCATGGCGCGCTTCCTCATGCGCTACGTGCGCGCCGAGGAATGCGTGGTGCGAATCGGCGGCGACGAATTCGTCGTCCTGCTGCGCGGACAAGACGCCGACTCGACGAAGCTCGTCGCCGACCGCCTGCGCATCGAGGCGCTCGAGCGGGCACCCGTTCCCTTCTCCCTCGGCTGGGCCACGCGCGAGACGGGCGAATCGCTGATGCAGATCATCGACCGCGCCGACCGGAGCTTGATGGCCGTGCGCGTCATCAGACGGCACACGGACGCGCGGCAGCGGGCGGCTATTCGCCGGGAAGCGTAACGCGCCGAGAGCGGGCGATGGTGATCATCGCCACGCCGCCGAGGATGATCGCCGCCGCCAGAACCGTGCGTGGCGTGACGACTTCACCGGCGACGGCCCAACCCAAGATCACGGCGACGACCGGGTTCACGTACGCGTAGGTCGACGCCTTCGCCGGGCTCACGTTGCGCAGCAAGTAGATGTATGCCGTGAAGCCGAGTAGGGCGCCGAAGGTCACGAGATAACCCCAGCCGAGCCACGACGCGCGCGTGATCGAGGCCATGTGGATGCCGCCGGTCTCGCCGAGCGCGAAGCCAAGTACCAGGAGCGATACGCTGCCGCCGAGCATCTGGAGCGCCGTGGACATCGCCGCCGAGTCCGGGCGCGCACCGTGCCGGTTGTACACCGAGCCGATCGCCCAACTCATCGACGCGGCCACGAGCACACCGGCGCCCAGCGCGTCCACGCCGCCTTGTCCGGTCAGCGAGTCGCGGCCCACGAGCACGGCCAGCCCGATCAGGCCGATGATCACGCCCGCGACGACCGCCTTTCGCGGTCGCACGCCCCCGGGCCGGATCCAGTCGAGCAACACCATCCACAACGGAACGACGGCTACGAGCAACGCGGCGAGCCCTGACGGCACTCGGCGTTCCGCCCACGCCACCGAGCCGTTGCCGATGCAGATCAGCAAGAATCCGGTGATCGCCGCGGTTCGCCATTCCGCCGCGGTGGGCTTTGAGGCGCCGCGGAGCCGCGCCCACGCGTACAGGATCGCGCCGGATACGGCGAATCGGCTTCCCGCCATGAGCAGCGGCGGCATACTCTCGACCGCGTATCGGATGGCGAGGTAGGTCGATCCCCAAACGACATAGACCGCGGCGAATGCGCCGATGACGCGCCCGCGGGCCGCGTCGCGGTCAGAGACAGACACGGGCATCGGCATGGAATGACGCCCGGCCGATCATCCTTCGATTAGGCGGCGTAGTTCATCGACGTCGTACGGTCGCATGACGTAGGCGATGCCCTCGTCCATGGCCGGCGGTGAACGCTCGGCCGACAGGACGAAGCGCGCGTGGGCACATCCGGACGACGCGCGCAGCTCGTTCACGATCGGCACACCTCCGGACACGGCGAGATCCGCGTCGCACACGACGGCGTCGAAGCGACTCTGCGACGCGAGGCGAAGCGCGGCCTCGCCGCTGGCCGCGTTGATCACGGCGTGTCCGCGCGACGCGAGGAAACGCTCGACGAACGGCAAATCAGCGGAACGCGGATCGACGACGAGAACGTCGAGCGGACGCGAGGCCCGCGAGGGCGCCGCCGGCTGCTCGGTCGCCGAGACGGTCGGTAAACGAACGACGAATCGAGCGCCGCCGAGCGAGCTCCGCTCGAGCGTCACGCTGCCGCCATGGTCGACGACGATCGTGTGGACGACGGTGAGACCGAGGCCGGTTCCTTCGCCTTCCTCCTTCGACGTCCAGAATGGATCCCAGATGTCGGCGTGCACGTCGTCGGGTACGCCGGGGCCATTGTCCTCGACCTCGACGATGACGTTCGGCTCCTCGTGTCTCGTTCGGATCAAGATCCGGCCGGGCGAGGTCGAGCGGTGCCCGTCGACGCGCGGGCGGAGCGCCTGCTCGGCGTTGTTGAGCAAATTCAAAATCACCTGCTCGAGCTGCGTGCGGTCGCCCCGCACGGGTGGGATCGGGTGTCCGAGCTCGAGATTGCAGAGGATTCCGGCCGTCTCGAACGCGTACCGGCGCGTGCGCATGATGTAGGCGACGAGCTCGTTGACGTCGGCCGGGGCGCGGCGTTCGACTCCGCGCCGGCGAGCCAGCGCGAGCAGATCCTTCACGATCGTCGCCGAGCGCATCGCCTCGTGGTGAATCGCTTCGAGCGCGGTCCGATCCTCGAGCGGCCAACGTCGGCGCAGAAGCAGCTGCGAGAATCCCAAGATCGCGGCGAGCGGGTTATTCAGCTCGTGAGCCGCTCCGGCGAGAACGGCGCCGAGCGACGCCATCCGTTCGCTGCGCCGAACCAATTCTTCCTGACGCCGGCGTTCAGTCACGTCGTCGGCGAGAATCTCGAGACGATCGCGGCCGCTGTCGTCGGAAACCCGGCGCGCTACCAAACGCATCACGACGAGGCTTCCGTCGCGCCGCTTCCAATGCGTCTCGATCCACTCTGAGCTCGGCGCATCAGCGCCGGCGACGATCGAAGCAAAATCGTCCGGGTCCACGAAGATTCCCGCGCCGAGGTCGAGGCCGAGGACGTCGTTTGCCGCGACGTACCCGAGCATTCGAGCCAATCCGTCGCTTGCCGAGAGCACCTCACCCTGTCTCGAAATGGTGCAGATGCCGAGTCCCGCACGGGCCATCGCCCAATCGAGGCGTAATTCGACCGTTTGGTCCGAGTTCTCGAGCTCGTTCACGTTAACCGTAAGATGGCGGTGTTAAGTCGTCCCGACAGCGGTTTCAAGCGACCAAATATGACCACAACTCGTCTTAATGGGTTAGTGGTGACAACGGACCCCGCCGCGTAGGGGGGACCTCGCGTCCCAGGTGTCTTGGCCATATACTTTACACGTCAACTGATGACTAGCGTGCCATACACTCAGCGACCTTTGGAACAGACCATCACTTTCGAGCGCGAAGCGATTCCGTGGATCGATGACGTCTATCGATTCGCCCTTTCGCTCACTCGCGACGAGTCCGACGCCGACGACGTGGTGCAGGACACCTTCCTTCGCGCCTTCAGGTCGTGGCACACGTACCTGCCCGGGAGCGACTGTCGGCGCTGGCTCTTCACGATCTGTCGAAACGTTTTTCTGCGCTCTCGCGAGCGGGCCCGGCCCATGGTCGAGTTGGAGTCGGGAGAAATCGATCTCGCGTTGGTGGGATCGCTCTACAACGACGGCGCGCGCGACAATGTCGAGAGCATCTTCTCGCGATTGGATTTGGCGCCGGCGATCGCCGCCGCGCTGGCGAACGTTCCGGAGCCGTTCCGCTCGACGCTCGTCATCGTGGACGTCGAGGACCAGTCCTACGAAGCGGCGGCGGAGATTCTTCGCGTGCCGATCGGGACTGTTCGCTCACGCCTTTTCCGCGGGCGGCGGCTGATGCAGGAGCAGCTGATGACGTACGCGCGCGACGCCGGATTCGCCGCGTCCGCGACGGCGCGGCCCGTCGACCAGCGCCGAATCGCCTGAGCCGCCAGCCGCGGCGTTACGCCGTGGCCGGCTTCCAGACGTGTTGCAGCACCGGATCGCGGCCCACTCCGTTCAGGATGAGCCGCGTCTCGGCGACGATGTCCGATCCGAGCGAGCCCGCCACCGAGCAATAGCGCTCGAACGACAAGTGAATCGCCCGTTCGGCGTGCTCGGCTTCGATCTCCGCTCCGTCGATCACGAATTCCATCTCGAGCCGCATGACGCGGCGCGGATAGTCCGGCCGCCGATGCGCCGTGATCTTCACCGACAATCGCTCGACCGGCGTTCTTCGCTTGGCGATGATGTCGATCACGTCGAGGCTCGAGCAGGTCGCGATCGCGTTGAGCAGCGTCTCGACCGGGCCGGGACCGCGTTTCGCGCCGCCGTCGATGAGGTGCTGTCGTCCGGCCGGTCCGGCGTCGAATGAACGGTCGCCGCGCCACGTCGCCTCGCTGCGCGTGATGACGGGGGCGGTCGAGCCCGTGGTCGTCGGCAAGTCGCCGATCGACGAGCTCGCGCCGGCTGGTTCTGAAGAAGCGGCGGACATGATTTTTCGAGAATCCTTATCGTTCGATCGGTGCGCGCACGGTGTTCCCCCACTCCGTCCAACTGCCGTCGTAGTTTCGAACTTTTTCGTATCCGAGCAGATAGCGCAGCACGAACCACGTGTGGCTCGACCGCTCGCCGATGCGGCAATACGCGATGACGTCGTCCGCCGGCGAGAGTCCCTGTTCGTCCTGGTAAATCGCGCGGAGCTCAGCGGCGGACTTGAAGGTTCCGTCGGCGTTCGCGGCGCGGGCCCAGGGAACGCTCTTCGCTCCCGGAATGTGTCCGCCGCGCAGCGCTCCCTCCTGCGGGTACTCGGCCATGTGCAGCTTCTTGCCCGTGTACTCGTCGGGCGACCGGACGTCGACGAGCTTACCCGACGACGCGAGGTGAACCTCCACGTCGCCCCTGAAGGCGCGAATCGGCGCGTCGTCGCGTCGGCCGGCTGAATAGGCCGAGGGTGCGCGGTTCGCCGGCGGTTCGGTCGTCATCGGACGGCCCTCGTTGTCCCATTTCACGCGTCCGCCGTCGAGGATTTTGGTGTTCGTGAAGCCGAAGAGGTGGAACACCCAGAGCGCGTAGGCGGCCCACCAGTTGTTCTTGTCGCCATAAAAGATCACCGTCGTCGATTTGTCGATGCCGTGCGAGCGAAGAAGCTCCTCGAATCGATTCGCGCCGATGTAGTCGCGCACGAGCGGATCGTTCAGATCGTCGTGCCAATCGATCTTGACGGCGCCCGGGATGTGGCCCGTGTCGTAGAGCAGCACGTCCTCGTCGCTTTCGACGACGCGAATGTTCGGGTCGTTCAAATGCTCGGCGAGCCATTCGGTGCTCACGAGCGCGTCGGCGTGGGCGTAGCCCTTGGCGGCGATCGAGGTGTCGCCGGTGGTCGCGGTGCTGGTGCTCACTGGTCCGTCCTCCTGCGCGGTGCGTGCGTGCATTCAACAGGGTGGGGCGATGATACGCGAAACATATCCCCCACCGGACCGCGCGTTCCTTGCCGTCAGAGGGACACGGCCCAGCGCGCGACGGTGTCCGCGATCGCCTGCCACCCGGGCTCGAGCGGCATCATGTGGCCGTGACCGAGCACCGTGTGCATCGACGCGTGATACAGCACCGCGACTTGTCGGCAGGTCTCGAGCGGAATGAACTGATCGTCGTCCGCCGCGACCACGAGCGCCGGAACCCGCACGCGACGTTGATCCACCGGCACGCCGTTGATCGACATCTCTTTCGCCACGCGCCCGCTGTCGGGAATGAACGTGGAGATGACCTCTTCGTGCTGCGACTCGGGGACGTGGTTGAGAACGATTTCCTTCAAGTCCGCGAGCGTCGGCGCGACGACGCCGGATCCGTAGATCGCCGGCAAATACTTGAGTTGGCGCATGACCATCTTGAAGGTCATGAAGCGAATTCCTTTCGGGGGAGCCGGCGCCAACATGCCGAGGCCCTGCGCCAGACCGCGTTCGGCGAGGCACTGCGCGATGAGGCCACCCATCGAGTGGCCGATGACAATCGGCTTGTCCAGGTGCCGCGCCACGGCCGCCGCGTCGGCGACGTAATCGGTGATCGACGTGCGGCCCAAATTGACCTCCGGGCCGCTTCCCGCTCGTCCGCGCAAGTTGACCGCGTACGCGGGCATGCCCCGCGCCGCGAAGAACGGCACCCATTCGGCGAACACCGACGCGGTCGCGAAGTAGCCGTGGATGAACAACACGGCCCGCCGGTGGGCGTGCGGCGGCCGCGAATACAACACCGACAGGTCGGCGATGCGGGTGGAATCGGGCATCGAGCCGGAAAGTTACTGCGCTATACCTTCAGAGACATGCCCAAAAACGTTCCCCAGCCTCGAATGGACCCATATTCGCGCCATGTGCTGATCTGCGTGGGCGGTTTTTGTTCGCCGGATTCGCGCGGGCGGGGCCTGTACGAGCTCCTACCGGCGTTGCTGCAGCGCGAGGGACTCCTGTTCGGGCCAAACCGCGTCAAGCGAGGCGAGACGCCCTGCCTCGGAGTCTGCGCCGGGGGGCCGATCGTCGTCGTGTATCCCGAGGGCGTGTGGTACGCCGGGGTCACGCCGCAGCTGCTGGAGCGGATCGTCGTCGACCACTTACGGGATGGGCGCGTCGTCGAGGAGGCGGTGTTTCATCGTCTTAATGCCTGACACGCGTTGCAGCCCCGTGACGGCGACACTAGCTTGCCCTCGCTCGCTCCGGATTCCGCTCCCGCCTCAATGGACAACCTCCCCAGCACGCGGCGAATGCTCATGGATCGGGCGCGCCGCTACCTGCTCGATCAGATCGAGACGGAACCGCGGCAGCGCCCCGACGATGCGCCTCCCCGTTTGACTCTTCAAGCCCTCGAGAAGATCGGTATGTCACGTTCCCGCGAACGCATTCTGGAAAACCTCGACGAGATGTACAAGGAAGCGTTCGACCGCGCCAAAGTGTCCGGCGACGATTCGCAAATGGCGGCGCTCGATTTCAGCTATCGTCGCGAACAACTCTATTTCGAGATTCTGCTCGACGTGCGCGACGCGCTCGAGCGGAAGTAGCGGTCGCGCTCAGGGGGTCGCGGACGGCGGGGCCGGCGGCTGTTGGCGATCCTTGGTCCACACCAGCGACGCGATGATCGAGATCGCCAGCACCGAGATGATGATCGCGAGCGACAACGCGATGTCGATGTCGATCCACCGTTCGGTCAGCATCTTGAATCCGACGAACGTCAGGATCAGCGCCAGACCGTATTTCAGCAGGTGGAAGCGGTCCACGACCGCCGCGAGGAGAAAGTAGAGCGAGCGGAGCCCCATCACGGCGAAGATGTTCGACGTATAGACGATGAACGGATCGGTCGTCACGCCGAAGATCGCGGGGATCGAGTCGATCGCGAATATGAGGTCGGTGGCCTCGACCAGGATCAAGACGAGCAGGAGAGGCGTCGCCAGCCGTCGCCCGTGCTCGACGATGGTGAAGCTTCCCTCGTGATACCGGTCCGACAGCGGAAGCACCCGTCGCAGCGAGCGAACGATGCGGCTTTTCTCGCCGTCGAATTCCTCGCCGCTGCGGACGGCCATGCGGATGCCCGTGAAGACGAGCAGTCCGCCGAAGATGTAGAGCACCCAATGAAAGCGCGTGATCAGCGCCGTGCCCGCGGCGATGAACGCGCCGCGCATGACCAGCGCGCCGAGGATGCCGTAGAACAGCACGCGATGCTGCGAGTTCTTCGGTACCCGGAAGTACTCGAAGATCAGCACCATCACGAAGATGTTGTCGACGCTCAGCGCCTCTTCGATGACGTAGCCGGTGAGGAACGTCAGCGCGGCGTGGCGGCCGGCGAAGAAATGCAGGCCGGCGGCGAAGAGGAGCGCGAGGCCGACCCACACGGCGGTCCAGATGCCGGCCTCTTTCGCTCGCACCTCGTGGGCGTGCCGGTGGAACACGCCCAGGTCGAGCGCGAGCATGATGAGCACGAACGCGATGAATCCGACCCAGAACCAGATGTTCGCGGGGACCATGTGGCGCGAAAGCTACCACAGGCCCGGCGCCGTCCCGCCCCCCCCAAGCGAATCAGGGCGCCGCGTCGCCCTCGCCGTTCGATTCCGGACGCGCGCCGAGTCGCGTGTGGAGACGCTCGCGGTACGTGCGCGACACGCGCAGCTTGGCGCCGGTGCGCAGCACGGCGATCGCGTCGCCGGCGAACCACGGCTGCACTTCGACGATGCGGTCCACGTTCACGATGTACCGGCGGTGTATTCGGATGAACAGTCCGGGATCGAGCTGCGATTCCATGGCCGTCGACGTCGATCGAAGCAGATGGTCCGCGGCTCCGACGTGGAGCCGCACGTAGTTGCCGTCCGTCTCCCAGTAGTCGACGTCGGCCGTCCGCACGACACGCAGCGTGCCGTCGATCTTGATCGCCACCCGGTCGAGGTAGCTGGGCCCGTTCGTCTGAAGCGTCGACACGTACTCGGCGATCAACGCGCGAATGCGCTCCTCGTCGCGTCGCGGCTGTCCGACGGTCACACGCGATTTCGCGCGGACGAACGCTTCGCGAAACCGGTCCGTGTCGAACGGCTTGAGCAGGTAGTCGACCGCCTGCACCTCGAACGCGCGAAGCGCGTAGCGGTCGAACGCCGTGACGAACACGATCGCGGGCGACGCGCGTCCGGCGATCGCCTCGAGCACGCCGAACGCGTCGAGGTCGGGCATCTGGACGTCGAGAAAGAGCAGCTGCGGTTGGAGCGCCGTCACCTGTTCGACGGTCTCGCGTCCTCCGGCGCACGCGGCGAGGACTTCGACCTCGCCGGTCTCCTCGGCGAGGCGGACGACGCGTCTTCGGGCAACGGCTTCGTCGTCGGCTACGATGGCGGTGAGCATCTCAGGCCGTCCGTGTGAGTTCAGGTACGTAGGCGCCGCTCTCGCGCAGCGCGTTCGCTGCCGCGTCGAGGCGGCGGCGCCGCTCGTGCGTGACGCCCTGCGCGTCGGCGCACTCGAGCGCGACGCGGAGGTAGTCGGCTAGTCGTGCCAGCTGCCGCTCGGTCAAGGCCGGGTCGAGCCGAACCGTTACCGCGATCCCATCGAGCGATTGCAACAAGATCGGCGGGATGCGGCGGAGCTCCGTCGATCGATCATTGGCGAGCGCCAACTCGTGCTCGAGCGCCGACGTGCCGGCCTCGCGCTCGCGCAGCCACTCGGCCAGGACGCCGCGATGCGCGATGACGACGAGCACGGCAAAGATCCAGAGGTCGACGATCAGGTTGGTGAGAAACGTCGACGACCAGAGGGGCGCCGTTTGCCGTGTCACCAGGCGCAAAAGCTCGACGTGCACGATCGTGACGACGAAGCCGGCCGCCGCGAGCGCGAGAACGCGCAGCCACGCGCGCGGCCGGCGCACCGGGAATCGGCGAACGCCGCGTAGCACGAGCGGCGTGAGGAGCGCCCACAACACCGCGTTCGTCAAGTCGAAGGCGACGAGCGACCGCCACGTTGTCTGGTCGAGCCGGTGGCGGACGAGCAGATAGATGTAGCTCTGCTGGATCCAGATCCCGGCGCACACGGTCCACACGAGCGCGATCGCGGCCGCTGGATGCGCGAGAATCTTCGGAACGCGCGGCGACGCCGCCGCGCCGAACTCGGTGTCGGCGCGCGCCTCCGCCGCGCTCGCGGCGTCACTTGCCGACGCGCGCCGCTCGCGCGGAACCCGGACCTCGGCGGTGACTCCGCTCGGTCCGTCGAGGAGGCGCAAACGATCGCTGCCGTACAGAATCGAGAGTCGTTCCCGCACGTTGGCGAGCCCGATCCCCCGGCCGGGACGGGTCGCGCGCGCCAGACCGACGCCGTCGTCCAACACGCGCAGCACGAGGTCGTCGTTCTCCACCACGCCCTGGATGCGGATCGAGCCCGCCGCGCTGCGCCCGGCGAGACCGTGGCGAATGGCGTTCTCCACCAACGGCTGCAAGACGAATCGCGGCACGAGGCAGTCCACCGCGGTGTCGGCGATGTCGTATTCGATCTTGAGCCAGTCCGCGAACCGCACTCGTTGGATGTCGAGGTATGGCTCGAGCGCGATGAGCTCTTCGCCGAGCGTGACCTCGTCGGCTCGCTGGGCGAGCGCCGTTCGAAAGACGGCCGACAGTTGTTGCAGAACGAGCGACGCCGTCGCCGGCGAGTCGTACGCGAGCTCCGACACGGCGCCCAACGAATTGAAGAGGAAGTGCGGCTGGAGCTGGGCCTCGAGGTAGTCGAGGCGCGCCCGCGTGAGCGAGTGCTCGAGGCGCATCGTCTGGCGCTGGTGCTCGGCGAGCGCGCGGCGGACGATCAACGCTTCGACGACGGCGACGATCGCCGCGTAGCTCACGAGATCGAAATCCGCGTACGAGGAAATCAGACTCCACATCGGAGTTATGGGCACGGCGGGATTGATGAGCGGAATCATCCAGCGGGCGAGCAGGGCGTCGACCCAGGCGGCCGCGAAAAACAGCGGCAGGTGAAGCGCGATCAGCGTCCACAGGTTCGGCGACCAGCGTCGAGCGCGCAGGTGCCACGCCGCGATGACCGTGCTGAGAAGGGTCCACAGCACAGCGACACTCGCGTCGATCTCGATCCATCCGCTGCGACTAAACGCGCCCTTCGGTGCGAGCGCGATTCCCATCAGGGCCTGGGTCTCATAAAAAACGAACCAGGCCGCGAAGAGGATCAGAGCCGATCGGAGGCGGCGCGTCATTCCAGCCAAACTACCATCCGGCCACCGAGGCTGCCGCCGCCTGCAGAACGGCGGCCGTCGAGGCGTCGACGGCGATCCGCGTTCCCGAACGAAGCGTGAGCGACGCGGGCAAACCCACCGGTGTCTTGTGCACGAGAAGCGCGTAGATCGTGAGCGCGGATAGATAGGACTCGGCCGTCGACGCGTGGAGGCCGTCGGAGTAGAGCGCCAGCGTGGAGCGAGACAAGGCGAGCGCCTGCACGATTCCCTGCACGTCGTTCACGAACGTGAGGCTGCCGATGAACAGCACCGGCGCTCCGCTTCCGGAAAGCTCGGGCTCCGACGTGCCGGCGGACAGGCAGGCGACGAGTGCGCACGCTGAAATCGAGCGCCATCGGCGGAGACTGTGGGCCAAGGAGGGCCGGATCACGAGTTGATGCTGGCGCGTGGCGCGACAGGTGGCGAGCGGCGTGTGACGAGTCGCGATCTTCGCGAGGGCAACGCCATGACGTGGGGACGAACCGAACGCGGCCGTCGAACGCGTTGCGCAATCGGGCGACCGTCGGTATGAACAGGGCCATGCGCCCAATGCCCGCGCTCCCGACGACCCTCGTCGTCGTCAACGCCAGGATCTGGACCGGAGATTCACGGCGTCCGTGGGCAGACGGTCTCGCGATCGCGGTCGATCGCGTCGCCGGCGTCGGGTCCAGCGCGGAGATGCGGAAGCGCGCCTCCGCCGAGACGCGCGTGATCGACGCCCACGGCATGATGGTCGTGCCGGGCTTCATCGATTCGCACATCCATTTCCTGGAGGGCGGGATCGGCCTGTCGTCCGTGCAACTGCGCACCGCGAAAACGCCCGACGAGTTCGTGAAGCGCATCGCCGGATATGCGACGACCGTTCCGGCGGGCACGTGGATCACTCACGGCGACTGGGATCACGAACAGTGGGGCGGAGAATTACCGCGCCGCGACTGGATCGACCCGGTGACACCGGAGCATCCGGTGTGGGTACGACGCCTCGACGGCCACATGTCGCTCGCGAACGGCGCGGCGCTCGCCGCGGCTGGAGTCACGCGTGAAACGGGCGACGTTGCCGGCGGGACGATCGTACGCGACGCGCGCGGCGAACCGACCGGTGTGTTCAAGGACAACGCCGAATCGCTCGTCGCCCGCGTCATTCCCGCTCGGTCGCACGACCAGGAAGACCGCGCGCTCGACGCCGCGATGCGCTATGTCGCCGAGCGAGGCGTGACGTCGGTGCACCATATGGGAACGTGGGCGGATCTCGCCGTGTTCGAGCGTGCCCATCACGCGGCGCGGCTCGGCACGCGCATCTACGCCGCCGTGCCGATTTCGACGTGGGAGCGGCTTCGCGACCAGATCGCCGCGCGTGGATCAGGAGACCAGTGGCTGAAAATCGGCGCGCTCAAGGGATTCGTAGACGGCTCGCTCGGCTCGCACACCGCGGCGATGCTGGAGCCGTTCTCCGACGCGCCGGGCGACTGCGGTCTGTTCGTGAACACGGTGGAGAACCTCTACCGGTGGACCTCCGGCGCCGACAAGGCCGGACTCCACATGATCGTCCACGCCATCGGCGATCGCGCGATTCGTACTCAGCTCGACATATTCGAGCGAGTCGTGCTCGAGAACGGGCCGCGGGACCGGCGTTTCCGCATCGAGCACGCGCAACATCTTTCGCCACCCGACATCCCGCGATTCGCGAGTCTCGGCGTCGTCGCGAGCATGCAGCCGTATCACGCGATCGACGACGGGCGGTGGGCCGAGCGCGTGATCGGCGCCGAGCGCGCCAAGTGGACGTACGCGTTCCGGTCGCTGCTCGACGCGCGGGCACGGCTGGCGTTCGGGAGCGACTGGTTCGTGGCGCCGCCGACGCCGCTCGAGGGGATTTACGCCGCCGTGACACGCCGCACGCTGGGCGGCGGGAATCCGGCCGGATGGCACCCGGAACAGCGTATTACCGTGGAGGAGGCGTTGCGCGCGTATACCACTGACGCCGCCTACGCGTCGTTCGACGAGTTCGACAAAGGACAGTTGGCGACGGGTACGCTGGCCGATTTCGTCATGCTGGACCGGGACATCACGCGCGTGGCACCTGAAACGATTCGTGACGCTCACGTCGTGACGACCGTCGTAGGCGGTCGCATCGTACACTCGTCGATTTGATGTAATCGGAGGCTACCAATGCGTGTTGCAGCCATTCTCACGACGTCCCGAACTTCCGCGGCAATCGCTTTGCTCGCGGGCCCTTTCACCGCGGCTGCGGTTGCCGCTCAGGCAGCCGACAAGGGTGAGGGAGTCGAGTTCGACGTGAAGACGGTGATGTCGGCGAGTGGCGTCATGAGCTCGATGCTTGGCTCGATGGTGCCCGGGTACTCGGGACACGGGTTTGCGATCGGCAGGCGCGTGCGGATCGACATCGTCGAGGGCGCGATGCCACCGTTGGCGGAGAAGGGCGACTACATGCTTTTCGACTCGACGGGAATCACCATCGTCCGGCCGAGCAAGAAGGAATTCGTGGTCATGCCGCTCGACGTGGGGAACAAAGCGATGGAGCAGGTGCAGGCCATGGGCATGTCCATCGCGCTGGGCGACATCTCCGTCAAGTTCGACAGCCTGCCGGGGACCGATACGATCGCGGGTTACGCGACGCATCACTACAAGCAGACGATCAATTACACGCTCGCGATCGAGGCGATGGGAACGGCGCAGCAGATGAAGACCCAGGCCGCGACCGAATATTGGGTGGCGACGGTTCCGGGACTTGTCACGAGCCCGTTGCAGCAGACGAGCCAGATGAGCGGCGGGAGCCAGGCCGTGAGCACCTCGGCGGCGTCGGGGCCTTTCAAGGACCTGGCCGCCAAGGTGGATTCAGTCTCGCATCTCCTGCATGGCTCGGCGCTGCGGGTCCAGATGACGACGACGTCGGAGGGCGCGGGCGCCGACGTCGGGCTCAACATGACGTCGGAGATGTCCAACCTGAAGCGCGTTTCCGTGGCGGCCAACTTGTTCGTCATACCCGCCGACTACACGCGCGGCGCGTCGCCGTTTCCCGGCGGGCACCACTAGAGAACGCTAGAAGCGGGCGATCTCCAGGCAGGCGCGTTTGACGTCGTCGACCTGCGGAAGAATCGCGTCCTCGAGCCGCGGCGCGTAGCCGACGAACGTGTCGGCCGACGCCACGCGCTTGACCGGCGCGTCGAGCCACGGGAAGCAGTCGTCGGCGATGCGCGCGACGATCTCGGCGCCGTAGCCCCAGGAGAGCGAATCCTCGTAGACGACGATCACGCGACTGGTCTTCTTCACCGACTCGTACACCGCGTCCTGGTCCCAGGGCGAGAGTGTTCGCAGGTCGATGACCTCGACGGACAGCCCTTCGTCGGCGAGCTGGTTGGCTGCCGCGAACGAGCGCTGCACCGTCGCGCCGTAGGTGACGATCGTGACGTCGGTCCCTTCGCGCACGGTCTTCGCCTTGCCGAACGGAATCATGAAGTTGGCGCCCGGATACGCGGCCTTGTTGTACGTCTGCCGGTAGAGATGCTTGTGCTCGAGGAAGAGCACCGGGTCGTCGCAGCGAATCGCCGTGCGCAACAGGCCGTTGGCGTCGAGCGCCGTCGCGGGACACACGACGCGAATGCCCGGCGTGTGCGTGAACAACGACGCGCCGGTCTGCGAATGGTAGACCGCGCCGCGGATGTATCCGCCGTACGTCGTCCGCACGACGAGCGGCGCCGAGAAGTCGCCGTTCGAGCGCCAGCGCATCGTCGCCAGCTCGTTGCGGAGCTGCATGAACGCGGGCCAGATGTAGTCGAAGAACTGGACTTCGACGACCGGCTTGAATCCGCGAATCGCCAACCCGATGGCGCGCCCGACGATCGTGGCCTCGGCGAGCGGCGAGTTGTAGACGCGTGAGCCGCCGAACTCCTTCTGGAGTCCCCACGTCACCTTGAACACGCCCCCTTTGCCCTTGACCTTGCCCATGTACTTTTCGCGCGACACGTCGGCGACGTCTTCGCCGAAGATGAGAATCTTCTCATCGCGCCGCATCTCGTCGCGCATGCAGGCGTTGAGGAGATCGACCATCGTCGTCTCGTTGCCCGAGAACTGCGGGTCGTCCTCCGTGTCGAACTGCTCGCTCGTCGGATCGACGTCGGGCGAGTAGACGAAGCGCTCGACGGTCTCCGGGCCGGGCTGCGTGGCGGCGAGCGCGGCGTCGGTGGCGGCCAACACGACCGCGTCGGCCTCTTCGCGAATCTTCTCGAGCTCCTCTGTGGTCGCGTGCCCCTTCTCGACGAGCCAGGCGGGGAAGGTCGTGAGCGGATCGCGGGTCGCGTCGGCGTCGCGCTCCTCGGGCGGCCGGTACATCACCTCGTCGTCCGACTGCGAGTGCGAGTACGGACGAATCACGTGCGCGTGGACGAGCGCCGGCCCTTTTCGCTGCCGCGCGTAGTCGACGGCGCGCTGCATCGCCGCATGACTCGCCACGAGGTCGCAGCCGTCGACTTCCTCGATGTAGAGGCCGGGGAACGACGCGACGAGCTTCGAGATGCTGCCGCCGGCGGTGTTGACCTCGACCGGGACGGAGATCGCGTAGCCGTTGTCTTCGACGAGGTAGACGACGGGCAGCCTGAGATTGCACGCGCCGTTGAGCGACTCCCAGAACTCGCCTTCGCTCGTCGTGCCGTCGCCGGTGGTGCACAGCACGACTTCATCCGACTCGAACCCGTCCTTCATGCCGAGCTGGCTGGCTCGGACTACGGCTTCAGCGGAACCGATCGCCTGCAGGAACTGCGTTCCGGTCGGCGACGAGGTGGAGACGATGTTGAGCTTCTTGTGTCCCCAGTGGCTCGGCATCTGGCGGCCACCGGAGTTGGGATCGTTCGCCGCGCCAACGGCCGACAGCAGCATCTCCTCCGGCGTCATGCCGAGCTGGAGACAGAGCGCGCGGTCGCGGTAGTAGAGGTAGAACCAGTCGTACGAGGGCTTGAACACCAGTCCGGCGGCGGTCATCACGGCCTCGTGGCCCGCGCTCGAGATCTGGAAGAAAATCTTGTTCTGGCGCTTGAGCTGTAGCTCGCGGTCGTCGAGGCGGCGCGACAGGTACATCGTGCGATACGCGTCCAGGAGCTGTTCGCGCGTCAATCCGGTGGTCTTGCGCTCGGCTTTGGTCGTTGTGGCCATGCACGGAAGATAAGCCCGGGCGTGGCTTTAGGAGAGACGCGCGGCACCAAAAACGGCGGCGCGAGCGGACGACGTCGGCGTTGGCACTCGATCTGCGCTAAGACGAGCAGGCACATCTCGAGACAGTGATGATCAAGCTCGCCCATTGCACGTTTTGTGACATGATCCATGGCGCCGCTGAAGTGTCGATCTGCCACGAGGATTCGCGGGCGATCGCCTTCATGGACGTGCAGCCGGTGAACAACGGGCACGTTCTCGTCGTGCCGCGCGAGCACTACGAGTCGATCAACGACATTCCCCGCGACTTGGCGCTCCACCTCTACAAGCTCACCCTCGACTTGGCGCCGGCCATTCGGCGCGTCGCTGGAGCAGATGACCTGAACGTCGTCGTCAACAGCGGCGAAGCCGCCGGCCAGGATGAGCCTCACTACCACGTCCACATCATTCCTCGGCGGCAAGGCGACGGATTCGACATTCCGCTCCCGTTCGGCGGATCGCAGATGCCCGACCGGACGATCCTCGACGCGTACGCCGCCCGGATCATCGCCGCTTTGCGCGATCCCATCACGGCAGCCGCGATGGATCGCACTGTTGCGATTCCGGTGTTCGAGGAGTCAGCCCCTGTGAGGTCACGTTCGGAGCGCGCCGACACGAGCCACGTTCGTGGGCCAACGTCACAGGCCGACGGGTGGCAACCGCGCGAAGGCGCGCATGGAGAGGTCGTCCCTGAGTCGTCCTCTGAATCGAAGAAACCACCCGGCGACGAGTAAGGTCGCTCGGCACAGCCGCGGCCAGGTCGATCACGTATCCCTGGCGCGACTCCCACGCGGATCGCGCCCGCGAAAAACGGTGGCGTCGGGCTATCAGAAGCGAGCCATCAAACGCGCCGCGATGCGCGACTGCGACCGCCGCTGCGTCTACTGCGGCTCACTCCTCGACTTCGACGACGCGACGCTCGACCACGTTCATCCGTTGTCGCACGGCGGCGCGCACGTCGCCGGCAACGTCGTTCTCGCCTGCGGCCGCTGCAATCGCCTCAAAGGCGATCTGCTCCCGACCGAATTCTTTTCGCGGCATCCGTGGGCGGGGCTCAATTTCATCGCGCACGCCCGCGCGGTGCACCGAGCGCTCAAGCGGTGCGCGAAACGCGCGGTGAGCCTGGCGTTCGCGCGGGCTGCCCAGCAGGTCGCCTAGTAGTCGACCGGCCGCAGGTACGACTCGCCGATCGCCGTTGGGCTGAGCATCGCCACCGTGGGCAGTCGTCGTTTCCAGTGGGTGCTCGCCACGCGCTGGCGGACGATCTCCACTTCCTTGGCGTCGAACCCGCGCGCGACCAGCTCGTCGGGCTGAAATCCGGCCACGAGCCAATTCAGAATCTCGTCGGCTTTCTTGTAGCTGATTCCGAAGTCCCCTTCGTCCGTCTGACCGACGACGAGGTCCGCGGTCGGTGGCTTGTCCACGATCACCCCGGGCACGCCCAAGTGACGCGCCAGCGCCCACACCTGCGTTTTGAACAGATCGCCCAGCGGATTGATCGGCGGTGAGTCGTCGGCGTGCCACGTGAAGTAGCCGAACAGACGCTCGGTCTTGTTCCCCGTGCCGAGCGGGATCGCGTGGTGCTTCGCGGCAAGGTCGAAGAGCGTGATCATGCGCATCCGCGCCATCACGTTCCCTCGACGACCACCATCGGCCTCGGGCTCGTGACAGAGATAGCCGTCGACCGCCGCCGTGATGTCGATCGTGCGCGACTCGATCCCGAGCGCGTCGATGACCAGCTGCGCGTGGTCGAGGCTCTCGCGACTCGACGAGCGGTACGGCATGCGGACGCCGATCACGTTCTCGGGTCCGAGCGCGCGCGCCGCCAGATACGCGGTCACCGCCGAGTCGACGCCGCCGGACACCCCGACGACGGCGCGCTTGAACTGGCGGCGTTCCATCTCGTCGCGGATGAAATGAACGAGCCACTGCTCCGTGAGCGCGGCGTCGATCGCGAGCTGCCCCGGCGCTTCATGGCCGGTTGCACCCACGCGAATCACCGGCAGATCCTGCC
This sequence comes from Gemmatimonadaceae bacterium, assembly GCA_036003045.1. NCBI lineage: Bacteria > Pseudomonadati > Gemmatimonadota > Gemmatimonadia > Gemmatimonadales > Gemmatimonadaceae > Gemmatimonadaceae bacterium. The sequence goes on along the minus strand of DASYSS010000033.1, from coordinate 125,619 downwards.
CGCGTGTCGCGCGTGGGTTCGTCGGCCCCGGCTCGTGCCGCGCCGAATCGTCGGCGTGGGCGGCAACCGGATCGTACTCGAGCGTCGCCGGCGTACCGGCGAGAATGTCGTCGATGTTCCGCTTGAGATGCGGTACCATCGTTTCGAGGTCCGCGATGAGCGGCATGTCGGTGCGCGCGCGCGTGCAGTCCGCGAGGTCCACGCCGACCGAGAGCACCGATTCGTCCCAGAGCGGCGCTCGCGCGCGAACATCGCCGGACGGGCCCGTTACCATCGAGCCGCCTGGAAAAACCTTTCCGCCCTCGCTGCCTACCAGGCACGACAGCGTCACGAAGACGCCGTGCTCGTCGGCGACGTCGCGAATCAATCGGTCCCAGCGGCTGACGCTCACCGGACCCGGGACGGAGTCTCCCTTGGGCTGAGTGCCGCGAGCCGGCGCGGCGGCGCAAACGAAGATGATCTGCGCGCCGTCGAGCGCGGCGATCGTCGGGGTGAGGCTATGCCACGCGTCCTCGCAAACGAGGAGCGCGGCGCGACCCCATGGCGTGTCGAACGCCCGGACTTCCCGACCACGCTCGACGAACCGCTCTTCATCGAAAAGCCCGTAGGTGGGGAGAAAAACCTTCCGATGAACGTGCCGGATCTTCGGCTCGCCCGCGCCCAGTGTGACGTAGATCGCACTGTTGTAGAGCTTGTTGTTCCATACTTCGTAGAAGCCCAGCGTTACGTCGATTGGTGCGGGCGATGTGACGGCGCTTCGGTAGACGGCGTCGAGATCCGCGGCGAGCGTGCCCGCGGTGACCGCGCTGTCACGAACGCCGCCCTCGAGGAAATACCCGGTCAGCGCGCTCTCGGCCAAACAGAGCACGTTCGGCCGGGGTCTCAGTTGATCGATTTGGGCGAAGACCGCTTTAAGCCGCTCGAGGTTGCCGCGGTAATCGCCCTTCCGTGGCTTGATTTGCGCCACGGCGAGGTGGACGAGCGGGGGCATGGAACGAAAGGTAGCGCGCCAAGAACGAGGTGGGCGAGATTCCGCCTCATCGGGGTAATAGAGAAGTGCACAGATACAATGGTTACATGACGTTGACTCGTTTTTCCCCGGCGGCCGCGTCGCGCGTGCGCCGGACGACATACGCATTGATCGCCCTGGCGCTGACTGCTCCGATCGGCGCGCAGGACACGACGCCCAAGACGGGCGAAGCGTGGCAGATCATTCCGCTTCCCCAGTCGTCGCTCGTTTACGCGCGCGATTCGTCGCTCATCGGCGAGATCGGCCGCGAGATGCGCACCAGCGTGCCGCTCAAGACGCTGCCGTGGTACGTGCCCAAGGCCTTCATCGCGGTCGAGGATCAGCGCTTCTACGAGCACGACGGGGTCGACCTTCGCTCGGTGGTGGCCGCGGTCAAAGGCAAGATTCTCAACGAGAATCGCGGCGGCGGCAGCACGATCACGCAGCAGCTGGTCGGGTACATGCACCCGGACATCATCGACCGGCGCGAGGTGAGCGGCACCGCGGGCATCTCGCGCAAGCTGCGTGAGCAGTCGGCCGCGCGCGAAATGGAGCGCCACTACCCGAAGGACACGATCCTCCAGGGATATCTCAATCAGATCAACCTGGGCCGCGGCTGGTTCGGTATCGAGGCGGGATCGCGTCACTACTTCGGCCATCCCGCGTCGCGGCTCACGCTCGCCGAGGCGGCGACGCTCGCCGCTCTCCCCAGGTCGCAGCCGTACTACGATCCGATCGCCCACCCGCAGCGCTCGAAAGAGCGCCGCAATCTGATCCTGCAGCTGATGGCGGACCAGCAGTACATCACGCAGGCGCTGGCCGACAAGACGAAGCTCGAGCCGTTGGTCACCGCGTCGAACGGCGGCATGTCCGCCGCGGCGGGCTATTTCGTCGACGAAGTGAAGCACCAGGCCGAGCGCGCCGGGATTCCCGTGGGGAACGGCGGTTACAAGATCTACACCACGCTCGATCCCACACTTCAGCGCGCGGCGGTCGACGCCGTCGTCGACGGCACGAACAAGATCGAGGCGCAAAAGGGGTACAAGCACCTCACACAGGCGCTCGCGAAGGGCAATCAGACCGACTACTTGCAGGCGATGGCGGTCGCGATGGATCCCCGCAGCGGCGACGTGCGCGCGCTCGTGGGCGGGCGCAACTACCAGCGCGCGCCCTTCGACCGCGCGATCACCGCGCTGCGTCAACCCGGTTCGACGATGAAGCCGATCGTCTACTCGAAAGCGATCGAGGACAGCGTCTCCGTCAACACGATCGTTCCGGACACGGCGCTGGACATTCCGCTTCCCACGGGTGAGGAGTACAAACCGGGCGAGAACGACGGAAAATTCTGGGGAATGACGACGTGGAAGGAAGGCGTGCCGACCGCGATCGCGATGACGATGCGCGAGGGGCTCGTCCACTCGCGCAACATGGTCGCGATCCAACTCGGCATGCGCGTCGGGATGGACTCCGTGTCGGCGCTCGCGCAGCGACTGGGCATCACGACGAAAATCGACCCGGTGCCGGCGAGCGCGATCGGCGCGTCGTCGGTGCACCCGATCGACATGATCACGGCGTACACGGCGTTCGCCGACAACGGCGCTGTCGTGCAGCCGCGTTTCATCACGCGCATCAACGACGTGGCGAACCGGGCGGTTTACGCGCGTCCCGCATCGACCCCGCAGCAGGTGCTCGATCCACGCGTGGCGTTCATCGTGCGTGACATGATGCGCGACGCCGCGGAGCGGGGGAGCGGGACCGCCGCCCGCAAAGCCGTGCCGGACAACGTGCCGGTCGCCGGTAAGACGGGCACGACGAACGACAACCGCGACGTGTGGTTCGTCGGGATGACGCCGGACGTCGTCGCCGGCGTGTGGCTCGGCTTCGACCAGCCGAAGACGATCGCCAAGGGCGCGGTCGGCGGTCTGCTCGCGGCGCCGATCTGGGGCGACATGATCGGCAAGTACTACACGGGCCGGTCGACGAGCGGTTGGGGCGCGCCGCCGGACGGTCTCGTCTACGCCGAGATCGATCGCACGACGGGCAAGCTCGCGACGGCCGCGACGCCGTACGACATGCGCTACACCGAGTACTTCTTGCCGGGCACCGAGCCCGAGGAACTGCGGAACAATCCGTGGAAAGTTCCGCAGTGGGGCCCGCTCTTCACGCCGCCGGCACGAGTGATCGCGCCGGTCCTTACGGGACGACCTGCTCCTTGACCGCGCTGCTGTAAAACTTCTCGAGGTCGGTGCGGAGCTTTTTCATCGACGGCTCGTCGATGTACATCATGTGCCCCGCCGTGAACTTGCCGACGGTGATGTTGTTCTTCGCCACCTTCGGATCGATCGAGAGGTGCGACAACGTGTACTCGACCGCCCAATACGGCGTCGCGGCGTCGTAGTAGCCCTCGGCCACATAGAGCTTCATGTACGAGTTCTTGGCGAACGCGCGCTCGAGGTTCGGAACGACGGTCGCGTACGAGTTCTGCGGGTAGTTCCAGCGGCCGATGCCGCCGCCGAGGATGTAGTACGTGTCTTCGTTGCGGTAGTTGAGCTCCCGGCGCGTGTAGTCGGTGAGCACCGGCGTGAACGTGTTGCGGATGCTGATGTCGCTGGGATCGCCGACGCCCGCGCCGCCACCGCGTCCGCCGCTCAGGGGGGCGAATCCGGTGAAGCGGCCGTCGAGACGGCCCACCGTCTCGTGCTGGTCGCGCATCAACTCGGAGTCGAAGGTTCCGAGCGCGACGCGTAGATCGTTCTGGTCGATGATGTCCTTGGGCAAGCCCGTGAAGCGCGCCATCTGGTCGATCGTCGTCTGGCGTTCGGCCGGCGTGAGCTTGTTCCCCTTCATCAGCGCGCCCGCGTACTCGGTCACCGACCACTTCTCGGCGGCCGCGGTGACTTCCTCGATGGACTGCTTTTGCAGATCGGCCGGCAGCTTCTTGTGATACCAGGCCGTGGCCGTGTACGTCGGAATGAAGTTGATGAAGCCGATGTCGTTGCCGCGGACCTGCGACGAGTATCCGAAGTTCAGCACCGACGAGAGAAGCACCACGCCGTTGAGCGCGATGCCATCGTCGGCGAGAAGGCCGGAGAGTCCGGACGCGCGCGTCGTGCCGTAGCTCTCGCCGGCCAGGAACTTCGGCGACGCCATGCGGTCGAAGCGCGTGAGGTAGAGGCGAATGAATTCGCGGAACGAATTCAAATCCTCGTCGAGGCCCCAGAAACGCGCGCCGAGCGCCTGCGTCGCCGCTCTGCTGTAGCCCGTGCCGACGGCGTCGATGAAAACGAGATCCGTCTGGTCGAGCAGCGTGTTCGGGTTGTCCTCGAACGTGTAGGGCGGCGGCGGAGCGGTGCCGTCGGCGTTGAGCTTCACCTTCTTCGGTCCAAAAGCGCCCAGATGGAGCCAGACGGTTGCCGAGCCGGGCCCGCCGTTGAAGGCGAAGGTGATCGGACGGGTCGACGGGTTGCCGCCGTCTTTCGTGTAGGCGACGTAATACATCCCGCCTTCGACCGCATCCGTCTGCTCGTTACGAATCGGCAGCATTCCGGCCGTGGCCGTGTAGGCGATCACCTGCCCACGAACGTTGACCGAGTGGTGGGTCATCGTCGGAGCGGCCTCCGTCATCGCCACGATGTCGCGCGGCGTGGAGGTCGTGGTTCCCAAACCAGGTCGGCGCGCGGCACCGCCGGTGGCTGAATCGTTCCCGGCCGAGGGGCCACCAGCCTGAACGCCGCCGTTCCCGCCGCCGCCGCGTCCGCCGCCGCCCCGCTGCGCGAGCACCGAAGACGCGGGAATCAAAAGGGCGGCGAAAAGAACGCCGAGCGCAACGCGCGCACGGCGAGGCGAAAGACGTGTGCTTCTCATACTGGCGTGCTCCGGGAGGTTGAGACGGCGCTTGCGGATGGGAAAATCCGCCGCCTCACAATGTGCAATGCGTCGCAGGGCGACGCGAGCACTCGGCGGGCGACTGAGCCCGAGCTCAGTCGCCCGCCGCGACGCTACGCCACCTTCGCCGCGTCGGTCTCCATCAACGTCGGGGCGTTCGCGCCCGACTGCGCGGCCACCGGCACCAGCGCGATGGAAAACACCTCCTCGAGCGTCGCAACGCAATGGAACTCGAGCTGGCTGCGAACGTCCTCCGGGATGTCCTCCATGTCGGCCTCGTTCTCCTTCGGGAGGATGATCGTCTTGATCCCCGCCCGATGGGCGCCGAGCACTTTTTCCTTCACGCCCCCGATCGGCAGCACGCGTCCGCGGAGCGTGATCTCGCCCGTCATCGCCACGTCTTTGCGAACCGCGCGGCCCGACATCGCGCTCACCAACGCCGTCGCCATCGTCACGCCGGCGGACGGACCGTCCTTCGGAATGGCGCCGGCGGGCACGTGGATGTGCACCTCGATCGAGCCGAGTCGGTCCTCGGGGATCTGGAGCTTCGACGCGTGCGTCGCCGCATACGTCATCGCCGCGCGCGCCGACTCTTTCATCACGTCGCCGAGCTGGCCGGTGAGGATGAGCGACACGTTGCCCCAGCCGCTCACCTGCGTGCGCTCCTCGTCGGTCGAACGTTGGCCCGCGCCGAACATGCGCCGGATCGACGCTTCGACGAACATGATGTCGCCGCCGGCGGGCGTGTAGTACATCCCCGTCGCGACGCCGATCTCGTTCTCCTCGGCGGCGCGCTCCGGATGCACGCGCGGACGTCCGAGCAGCGTGCGCACCTCTTCGGCGTCGATCTTTCCGTCCTCGATCATCTTCGTGTCGCCCGCCGCGATCTTGCGCGCGACCTTGCGTGTCACCGCACCGACCTGACGCTCGAGCTGGCGAACGCCCGCTTCGCGCGTGTACTTGCTGATGATCGCCGTTACCGCGTCATCGGAGAGGGCGACGTTCTTACCCGCGAGCCCCGACTCCTCGATCTGACGAGGAATCAGGTACTTCTTGGCGATCTCCGCCTTTTCCTTTTCCGTGTAGCCGGCGAACTCGACGACTTCCATGCGGTCGAGCAGCGGGCCCGGAATGTTCTGGATGAAGTTCGCCGTCGCGATGAAGAGCACTTCGCTCAGGTCGAACGGCACACCCAAATAGTGGTCGGTGAAGTTGTCGTTCTGCGCGGGGTCGAGCACCTCGAGGAGCGCGCTCGCCGGATCGCCCTGGAAGGACACGCCGAGCTTATCGACTTCGTCGAGCAGGAAGACGGGGTTCTTGGTGCCCGCCTGTTTCATTCCCTGGATGATTCGCCCCGGCATCGCGCCGACGTACGTGCGACGATGGCCGCGGATGTCCGCTTCGTCGCGCGCGCCGCCGAGTGACACGCGAACGTACTGTTTGCCGAGCGAGCGCGCGATCGATTTGGCGATCGAGGTCTTGCCGACGCCGGGCGGTCCGACGAAGAGCAGGATCGGGCCCTTCGCCATCGCGCGAGCCTTCGCTTCCTTCGCGTCCGTGATCTGACGCTCACCGTTGTGCATGCCGGTGAGTTGAGGCGTTGCGTCCTCTTTGGTCGCCTTGAGCTTGGCGATCGACATCTCGCCCGTCTGCTTGAGCTCGTCCTCGAGTTGCGCGGCGCGCAGCTGGCGCACGGCGAGGAACTCGAGCACGCGATCCTTCACGTCCGGCAGCCCGTAGTGATCCTCGTCGAGAACGGTCTGCGCGCGCACCAGATCGAGGTTGTCGTCGGAGCGCTCGTTCCACGGCAGCTCGGCGACCCACTCGAGGTACGTGCGAATGACCTGTGCTTCCATCGACTCGCGGCCGGATCGCTCGAGTCGTCCGAGCTCACGCTCGACTTCCTGTCGCGCGTCCTTGGGCAGCTCGAGCTTGTCGAGCTTTTCGCGCAGCTCGGAGATCTCTTTCGACTCGTCGCCGTCGCCGAGCTCTTTCTGGATCGCCTTCATCTGCTCGCGGAGATACATCTCGCGCTGGCGCTCTCCGAGCTCTTCCTGGACTTGCGACTTGATCTCTTCCTGCGCCTCGAGCATTCCGATCTGCTTTTGAACCTGCACGAGCACGCGGCGGAGCCGCTCCTCGACGCTGAGCGTCTCGAGAAGCCCCTGCTTCTCGGCAGGCGGCACCTCGATGTAGCCGGCCACGAGGTCGGCGAAGCGACCGGGGTCAGTAACGGCGTCGAGCACTTGGTGGACGACTTCCTCCGGGAGCCCGCGCCGTTCGCCGAGTTCGGCGGCGCGTTCGCGCAACTCCTTGTGGAGGGCGACGAAGGCCGGGTCGTTCTCGTTGACCGGCTTCATCTCCTCGACGGGCATCACGACCGCGCTGAGGAAGCCCTCGGTATTGCTGAACTGGAGGGACGTCGCCCGCTGTTCGCCCTGGAGGAGCAGTTGGACGCCGCCGAGCCCGCGCTGGATCTGACCGATGCGCGCGATGACGCCCATCGAGTACAGGATGTCCGGGGCCGGCTCGTCGGTGTTGTCGCGCTGCGCCACGGCAAAGACCAGCCGCTCGCCTTTGAGGGCTGATTCGATGGCGCGCAGGGTCCCCGGCCGCCCCGCGGCGATCGGAGCCGTCAACCCGGGGAAGATGACCGTGCCCCGGAGCGGTAGAACTGGAAGGGTCTGGCGAGTTGCCATTTTTGGTGGTCGGATGTGGGAACGTGCAACTGACGACGCAGACCGGCTAGGCCCGGCGTCGCACACCGCATTCCACTACGCATGCTGCGCGCTTCGGATCTCCGTCACGGTGGCAGCGTCAGCCGACCGTTCTGGCGCACCCGAGACAAGAATCGGTACCGCGACTGCCGCTCCGGCGTATAAACCCTCCTAATCTTTCCGGAAGTTTCGCCGTATGCTAAAATGCGTCACTCCCACCCTTCCCCTTCGCCCCGCTAAAGCGAGCTAATCGCTTGTCCGAGCCCGTTTCACCGCAATCGGATACAGAGCTGCGCTCGCTCGTCGAGCGCGCGCTCAGTGTCCATTACGAGCTGGATTGCGAGATCGGGCGCGGCGGCATGGGAGTCGTCTACCGCGCCAAAGATCGCCGTTTGAAGCGCACGGTCGCCATCAAAGTATTGCCTCCCGAACTTGCGTTCCGCAGCGAAATCAAGACCAGGTTCCTGCGAGAGGCCGAGATGGCCGCGCAGCTCAACCATCCGAACATCGTGGACATCTACGCCGTCGACGAGTCCGGCGGCATCGTGTTCTTCGTGATGGCGTACGTGACGGGCGACAATGTCGCGAAGCTGCTCCATGAGCACGGCGCGCTGTCGATCGATCAGACGAGACGCATCCTACGCGACGTAGCGGACGCGCTCGCTTACGCCCACGAACGCGGGGTGATCCATCGCGACATCAAGCCTGACAACATCCTGATCGACGCCGACAGCGGCCGCCCGATGGTCACGGACTTCGGCATCGCCCGCGCTGTCACTGAGGGGGAGACGCGACTCACGGCGACCGGGATCGCCATCGGCACGCCCACGTACATGAGCCCCGAGCAGGCCGCCGGCGAGCGCGCCATCGATGGTCGCAGCGACCTGTACTCGCTGGGGATCCTCGGATATCAGATGCTGAGCGGCGAGCCGCCGTTCGTCGCGAACAGCACGCCGGCGATCCTCGTCAAGCACGTGTCGGAACGACCCGTCCCGATCGAACAACGACGGTCCGACGTGCCGCCCGATCTCGCGCGCGTCATCATGCAGTTGCTCGAGAAGGACCCGGCCAACCGCTTCCCGTCGGCGAGCTCGGTGGTCGTGGCGCTCGACACGGGCCGCATGCCGGCGTTCCCGAGCAGTACCTCGACGGCGGTCGCCAACACCGCGCCGATCCCGAGCGCGCCGAGCACGGCGCCGCAGCCGGCATATCCGGTCGGCGGGGGGTCGCAGCAGCCGTCGTACGGCGAGCGGTTGCCCACACCAGACGAGTACCGTCGCTGGGAAGCGCCGGAAGTCGTCAGGTTCCGCAAGAAAGTCGCGCCGTATCTCTTCATCAACGGCGTGCTCGTCGTGCTGGACGTAACCGCCGGCGTGGATGTGCTCTGGATCCCGGTGATCTGGACCATCTTCATGGCGTTTCGCTATTCGCGATTGTGGTCCGACGGCTATGACTGGCGCGACGTGTTTCGCCAGCCGCGCGAGCGCGACTTGATCGACGTCGCCGAGGACGCGATCACCTATGCACGATCGATGTTCGATCGCGACAAGCGACGCGCGATGCGCGAGCAGCGCCGCAATCGAATCTCGCGTCCGGTGAACGCGGTGAGCTACGCGCCGGGCGGTGCCGGAGCGCCGCCGCTTCCGCCGCTCGCGATGGACGACGTCGCCCGCGCCGCAGGCGCGTTCGGCGACCGGATTCATCGCGCGGAGCGCGACCGCAACGAGATTCTCGCGCTGCTCGAGCGGATGCCGGCCTCCGAGCGGCAACGGATTCCCGACGTGGGCCGCTCGGCCAGCGCGCTCGCGGATCGCGTGCGAAATCTTGCCCTCGCGCTCGGCGACATCGACCGAAGCGCCGCGGCCGGCGGATCCGAAGCGCTCGAGGCCGAGATCTCGCGCCTCGAGAACGCCGCGAACCCGCTCGACCAGACCGGGAGCGACGAGCGCGTGCGCCGGCTCGCCTTCCTGAAGCGGCAGCGTCGCGCGATCGCCGAAGTGTCGGCGAAACGCGGATCGATCGCCGCCAAGCTCGAGACCTGTCTCGTCGCGCTCCAGAACATCAAGCTCGACCTGATCCGACTCAACGCGGGCTCGCAAACGCCGCAGCACATCACGTCGCTAGCGATGGACGCGCTGAACCTGGCTGACAGCGTCGACACGGCTCTCTACGTGGCCGACGAAATGCGCACGACGGGGTCGAAACAGGCGCGCCCGTCGGCGGCGCGCTAACACGGCGCGGTCGATGTGAACGACTATCTGCGCGACAGACTCACAGTCGCGGTCGGCACCCAATACCAAGTCGAGCGCGAGATCGGACGCGGCGGCATGTCCGTCGTGTACCGCGCGATCGACTCGCGTCTGCACCGCACGGTAGCGATCAAGGTTCTGCCGCCGGACATCGCGTTCAACGATTCGGTCCGCACGCGATTCATTCGCGAGGCGCAGACGGCCGCGCAGCTCAGCCATCCGAACATCGTTCCGATCTACAGCGTGGACGAGGTCGGAGGCGAAGTCTCGGGGTCCGGGAGCCTGGCCTTTATCGTGATGGCCTACATCGAGGGCGAAAGCCTCGGACAGCATCTCGCGCGCGAAGGCTGCTGGCCCGTGGATCAAACGGTCCGCGTGCTGCGGGAGGTGGCGGACGCCCTCGCGTACGCGCACGCGCGCGGCGTCGTGCATCGCGACATCAAGCCCGACAACATCCTCATCGACCGCGCGAGCGGCCGGCCGATGGTCACGGACTTCGGGATCGCGCGCGCCAAAGTGGGCGAGACGCGAATCACCGCGACCGGCGTCGCAGTGGGCACGCCGGCGTACATGTCGCCGGAACAGGCGCTCGGCGAGCGCGACGTCGATGGGCGCAGCGATCTCTATTCGCTCGCGGTCGTCGGCTACCACATGCTCACCGGCGACACACCGTTCCAGGCGGTGAACACGCCGGCGATGCTCGTGAAGCACGTGTCGGAGCGTCCGCGCCCGATCCGCGAGCGGCGTTCCGACGTGCCCGCGTACCTCGCCGTGGCGATCGACCGTGCGCTGGCGAAAAAGCCGGAGGACCGGTGGTCCGACGCCGCCGAGTTCCGCGACGCGTTGGCGGGAGCGCAGGCATCTCACCGGCGCCGGCAAGCCTGGACGCCGCCGTCGTCACAAATCCCACCGTACCCTGGCGGCGCAGAGCGAAGCGCTTCGTCAGCAGCGGTTCCCGCGCCATCTACCGCACCGATGCCGCCGCAGGCGCAGTCGCCGGCGCGCCATTTTCCACTGCCGCCTCCGGGCATGAGCCGGAAGGAAGTGCGCCGCTGGTACAAGGATCAGCGAAGACTTTTGCGTTCGGAGGAGCGGGCCGCGTTCGACCGCGAGGTCCGGGTCATCGGCCTTCAGCTCCAGGCCCACCAACGATTCGAAGAGCGGCCGCTCGACGAGCGCGTGGACGCATTCCGCCACAGCGTCATGAACTGGGCGGGTGTGAGCGGCGTGTTGATGGTCGTCAACGGGGCGATGACCGGCGGTCCGCCCTGGTTCTTGATTCCGAGCGGCCTGATGTTCCTGAACGTGCTGCGGCGCGGCGTGTCGATCTGGACGGACGGCGTGGGCCCGATCGACGCCTTCAAGAAGGGAATCCGCGCAAGGCTGCGCGCCGAGCGTGGCGCCGTGGAGGTGCAGAAGGGAATCGCGGCGCCACTGCCGCCGCCGCCTCCGCCGCCGACGCCGGAGCAGCTCGCGGCGCAGCTCGCGCCACCCGACGTATTGGCCGGTCCGTACGGCGACACGATCAAGCGCGCCGCCGCGGACCGCGCCCTCATGCGCGACATCACGAGCTCGTTCGGGGCGATCGAGAGGGACCTCATTCCGGATGTCGGACCGACGGTCGACGCGCTCGCGCAGCGCGTCGGCGTCGTCGCGACGACGCTCCACCGCCTCGACGCCGACGTCTCGGGCGCGTCGCTCGGCGCGCTGGATCAGCGTCTCGCGTCGCTCCCGTCCGAGCCGGACACGCCCGAGCGCGAGCGGCGCCAATCGCTTCTCCAGCGCCAACGCAATTCGCTGGCAGACCTGCTCGAGCGTCGGCGATCGCTCGCCAGCCAACTGGAGAGCGCCAGCCTCATGTTACAGAACTTGAAGTTCGATCTGCTCAAGTTTCGTTCGTCGGGGCTCGGCTCGCAGATCGAAGACAACACGCACGCGACCCAGGAAGCGCGCGCCTTGTCGCGCGACATCGGGCACGCGGTCGAAGCGGCCGAAGAGCTGCGCAAGCTCTAGCGGCGCAGAAGCGAGGCGACCGCGTCCGCCACTTGACGCGGCGTCTCTTCCGGCGTGAAGTGCTGGGCGTCGGCGATCACGTCGAGGGTCGCGTGGGGAATCCGGCCGGCGAGCGTTTTGCCGGTGTCGAGCGGCAGCACGCGGTCGCGACGTCCCCACACGACGGCGGCCGGGATGTCGAGCGACGACAGCCGCGCGTGGACGTCGCGGTCCGGCGTTGAGAGTCCTTTTATGTGGGCCGCCGCCGCGGCGGCGCCGTCATGCCCGGCGAACGGCCGCAGGTAAATGTCGATCGAGCGCGACGCGCGAGCGCGGTCGCCGAAGCCGCGCTCGACTTCGCGTCTGAGCCGCGAGACGAGAAATGGCGGCGGAAGGATCGTCGCCAGCGGGAGCATCGCGCGCGAAACGCGCAGGCGCGCGATCGGCCAGCGGTCGAACGCGATGCTGTCGATCAGGGCGAGGTGCGAGACGCGCTGCGGATGCCGCACCGCGATGCACTGCGCGACGCCGCCGCCGAATCCGTGGCCGACGACGCACGCGCGATCGATGCGCAGCTCATCGAGCAGCGCGACGACGCGCTCGGCGTGCGCGCTCGCGTCGACGCCGCGCGACAACGGGCGGTCGCTGCGTCCGTAGCCGAGAAGGTCGAGCACGACGAGACGGTGTCCGGGCGGCATGAGCGAGACGACTTCGCTCCAGAGGTGTCCCGACGTCGGGAATCCGTGGATGAACACGACCGGATTTCCGGAGCCGCGTGTGCCGGCGGCGTAGTAGTAGAGACGCGCGCCCGACAGATCGATGAACTCGCCGCGCACGCGTCAACCGTCTTGCATAGGGGCGGGGAAGATGCGGGAGACGGTTCTCGAATGCCAGTGATATGATGATGTCGGCGTGAAAAAACGCGGGCCGTCGGAGGACGGCCCGCGTTTCAATCGGTGCGGCCAGCGCGACTAGCGCGTGCCGCCGCCGCGACGTCCTTGCGGCATCGCGGCCATGATCTTGTCGAACTGCGCGGCCTGGTCAGCCGTGAGCAGCGCCTTGATGTCGGCCGTCTGCTTGGTGCGAAGATCGTTGAGCTTCGTGCGCGCATCCTGGTCACCGCCGCGCATGGCCTGCATCAGCGGCGCCATGTCCGCGGAGTACTTCTTCTGGATGGAATCGGCCTTGGCGAGAATCGCGTCGGACACCTTGAGCGAATCCTTCAGAACGCCGTCGATGCGGTTTTGACCGCGGCCACCACCGCCACCACCCTGCGCCTGACCAACACTGGTCACGGCCAGGAACATCACGGCCACCATCATCGCCATCCGAGTCATCGTCTTCATGTTTCTGCCCCCAAAGAATTGTGGAGAGACCTTCGCCGTGCGTGCATCAGACCGCGATCCCGCGTGTACATCTCATGCAACAGGAATGCGACATCAGCGTCGGGTGCGCCACGATCCCGCGCATCGACAACCATTGTGAGCGCAACGTCTTAGTTGGCGCCCTCTAGCGCAAAAACTCAAAACTGCTATCCTTACCGCCCCAAACGCAGGATGATCCTCGTTCCCAGCGCCGACGCTGGTTGGGTACCGCAGGCTCGGACTGAGCGACCTTCGTGACTCTGCCGCCCCTTCCCCCCTCCAGCTCGCCTTCGTCGGGTCCTACTCCCGCGCTGTTGCCGTCTTCCGCAACGCCACTGACCTCGGCTGCGGCGCCACCGTCACCACCGATTTCGTTCCCGATCACGTGGCTGCTCGAGCACGCGTCGGCGCCGATCAAGTTCCGATCTGTGACGGAAGTCGCAAAACCTGCAGGCGCGATCACAGAGCAGATCGCATCACTCCCGTTTACGTACGAGCCGGCGTTGACGTTGGCTGTGATGCAGCAGGCAGATGGAACGTGGAATCACGCGATGCTCTCGATCCCATCTTCTCGCGGAGAGCACTTCGACGGCATCGGGACCATCACCGCCGTGCGTCGCCTCCTCGAGTACGGATGGGACAAGGACACGCCGCCGCTCACGCACGCGCGCCGAATTCTTTTTCGTCTCCTCGCCGAAGACAACGATCCCGAATACCTGTTCGAGTTCGGTAGCAAGGGAACCTTCGACGAAGATCTCGCGAAACGATCTCGCGCGATTCTGCGCGAAGCCGCCGCGGCCGCGCTCGCGCAGGCGGGCTACGAGGGAGATCCCCGGCTTCGCGGCGCCGCGCGCCGCATTCTCGAGCGCGTCGTTGCGTACATCCGATCGCCGCTCGCGCAGAAGCCGTTCGTGCGCATGGGCAACCAGCACGTGCTCGCCGCCGAGGCGGCGCCGCCGTCGATCCACCTGTTGTTCATGCTTGCGTACATGCCGCTCTTTCGCAACGAGCACCACGACGCGATGGAGGCGATCTACCAGCATGTGTCGCAGCCGCTCCCTCGACAGGAAGGCATGCAGCTGGTCGGCACAAAGGCGATCGCTCAGCCGCAGCTCGTCCTCGGCGACATGCTCCCGAATCGCAACGCCGCCGACGACGACGTCGCGTTCGCCATCACGTGGCTCGAGCTGATGGCGCGCCTCGGCTATCTCCGGCGCAACGACAACTGGAGCAAGCTGTACGATCGGTTCCTCGACGATCGCGACGAACACGGCGTCTGGCATCCGCACAAGGGCATGTCGGCGGTTCGAAGCTCGAACCCGTATCTCTGGCCGCTCTACCCGCTCGAGGATCACCTCGCGGGCGACGAGCGCTGGACCGACGTGACCTTCCGACTCGGCCTCATCGGCCGGCTCGCGGGAAGAACGATCGAGCTCGTGTGACGCGCCCGCTGTCCCCGGCCGAGATGTTTCCGGCCGGCCACGATGACATCACCGTGCGGTTTGTGACGCTCGTCACGCAAACGCGCGTTCGAATCCTCGAAAGCGGATTCTCGGGCGACATCGACGTCGTCATGCTGCACGGGTGGGTTGCGTCGGCATATTCGTTCCGCCACGAACTGGAGTCGCTTCCCGCGCTCGGCGTGCATTGCTTGGCGGTCGACCTGCGCGGTTTCGGACTGTCGGACAAACCGTCGGCACGAGACTCGTACGCGCTCGACGCGTACGTCGCCGATCTCGACGCATTGCTCGACGAAGTCGCGTCGACTCGCGTGGTTCTGATGGCTCACTCGATGGGCGCCGGGATCGCGCTGGCGTACGCCTTGGCGCGACCGGACCGAGTTCGTGGTCTCGTACTCGTCTCTCCGGTCGGGATCGTGCCTGTCGCCTTCCTGTCGCTTCCACGACTAATGCCGCGCGCGATCGCGGCCCGCGTCGAGGGGCTTCTCGTGCCTCGTTGGGAGGCGGGTTGGATCCTCCGGCACATCGCGTACGGTGATCCGTCGCGCGCCACGGAAAGAGATGTCGACGAGTACTGGGCCCCGACACAGCTCCCCGGTTTCACGTTGGCGGCCAGGGCGTCGGCCGAAGAATTCGACTGGCGGCCCTTGGGCGCATCGCAGCTCGAACGGTTGGCGGTGCCGAGTCTGGTGATACTCGGTCGGAAGGATCGTCTGATACGAGACGCCGGCGCCGCCGCGTCACAGATTCCACGAGCGGCAGTGCACGAACTGGATGCCGGCCATGTGGCGCACGAGGAATGTCCCGGCGAGACACATCAGCTCGTCGCATCGTTCTTGAATCAGGTGCGTCGCATTGGCTAGCGCCAAGTCTGATAAGGAGTTATATTGAAGGTCGAAGTGCTGCGGCAGGGCCTCTACGGAGGCGCCAGTACAGTCGCGGCGGCGGGGAGCGACGTGCATTTCGGTGCGCGGGCCGCAACGCCCCTCGTTTCGTGGAGCTGGCAGCTCTGCGATGTAGCGCCGGCGCGTGCCGGCACAGTAGAAAGCACCGATCCCGGGAAGGCCCCGGGTGCGCGGCCCCGGTGCGCGATCAATGGAACCCATGGCAATACACACAACTGAAGTAGAGCAGGCGGCAGCCGCAGAGACTCGCACGTTTGATGAGCTCGGGCTGTCGGCGGAAGCGCTGAGCGCGATCCGCGACGCGGGATATCAGCATCCGACGCCAATTCAGGCGCAGGCGATCCCGCTAGTCCTCCAAGGGCGCGACGTGATGGGACTCGCGCAAACAGGAACCGGCAAGACTGCCGCGTTCACCCTCCCCATCGTCGACCGTCTGCTCAATGGCCCGCGCCGAACGCGGGCCCTGGTGCTCACCCCGACGCGCGAGCTGTGCGTCCAGGTGGAAGAGAGCGTGCGGAAGTACGCCCGGCACGCGGAGCTCGGCGCGGCGTCGGTCTACGGCGGCGTTCCGATCGAGCCGCAACAAAAACGGCTACGCGCCGGCGTCGACATCGTCGTCGCCACTCCGGGGCGGCTCATCGACCATCTCGAGCGACAGAACGTCGTGTTCGACGACCTCGAGGTGCTCGTGCTCGACGAAGCGGATCGCATGCTCGACATGGGATTCGCGCCGCAGATCAACCGAATCGTCGCGCAGATTCCGAGCTACCGGCAAACGTTGTTGTTCAGCGCGACAATGCCCCCCGAGGTCGAGGCGCTGGCGCGGAAATACCTGCGTAAGCCGGTCGTCGTGCAGGTAGGACGCCGCTCGCAGGCCGCGAACACGGTGTCACACGCGGTGTACCCGGTGCCGCGCGAGCGAAAGAGCGCGTTGCTCGCGCGACTCCTGCGCGAGGATCGTCTCGATTCCGTGCTGGTCTTCACGCGCACGAAGCACGGCGCCGATCGCGTCGTGCGGCATCTCGAGCGCGACGGCATCGAATCGGCGGCACTGCACGCCGACAAGACGCAGCCGCAGCGCGCGCGAGCCCTCGAGGATTTCAGGAGCGGTCGCGTACGTGTGCTCGTCGCGACAGACATCGCGCAACGCGGTCTCGACATCTCCGGCATCTCGCACGTCATCAACTACGACGTGCCGCAGCAAGCCGAAGACTACGTCCACCGCATCGGGCGCACCGGCCGAGCCGCGAAGGAAGGCGACGCGTTCACGTTCATGTCTCCCGACGAGATCGCGATGGTGCGTCTCATCGAACGCGTGATCGGTCAGCCAATCCCACGGATTTCAGTTCCAGGATTCGATTTCGGGACCGAGGCCGCGGACTGATTCTTTCGGCCGGCGAGCTTGGCGGGTTTCGCGGAGTGCCGCGGGATACTGCAGAGCAAAGCGGGTTGAACTGAACAACGAACTGAAAACTCTTGGCGAACTGCGATCGGGATGTTACCGAGGCAGTTCCCCTAGTGGCTGCCCTTGTCGCGCGTGATGACGACGAGACCGACTTCGCCGTTGAACCCGTCGCGAATGATCGGGACGCCGGGAGGCGGCGACCACGGGCCGCCGTCGACCCGCACGTTGAAGCTGTGGACGCCCGACGAGATCGGCAGCGTGAGCTCCCAGAGGTCGCGGCCGCGGCGGGTGAGGGTGAGCGGGCTCCAGTCGCTGAAGTCGCCCATGACTTCTACGCCTTCGACGCCGCCGACCCGAACGACGATCTTTTCCATCCCGTTTGCCGCGGCGTGCGCCTCGAAGCTGCGCACCAGCACCGCGTGAGGAAGCGAGACCGGCACCGCCGTCTTTGAGATCGGCGAATACGCGATTTCGAGACCGGCCATGCCGAAGGTGCGCGCTGGGAGACCGCGCAGTGGCAGCGCCGGCTGCCGTCCGCCGCCCGCGATGATCGCCACGCGGTCGCTGAGCCACATCGTGGCGCTCGCCGAGCTCCAGCGACGCGAGTCGGGCGTGACGTCGTACGAGTCGCCGAACCGGTGCCCCATCTGGCCGGTGAACTCGACCGGCCCGACGTCCCAGCGGACCGACGCCTCGAGATCGCTGAAGCGCGACTGCCGGTCGCACGCGTCGGTGCTTGCGGGAGCGGTACTCAGCGCCCGCAACGTGGCTACCATGCCGACAGAGTTGGTGACCGGTGGTTCCGACGAGCAAGACACGGCCGCGCTGACCGTGTCGTGGACCGCGGCGATCTTGCTGAACGAAAAATTCGTGAAGGTCGTGGTAAAGGTGGCGATGCCGAATGTGTTCGTGATGTCGCCGACCTTGGTCCAGAGCCCCGCGTCCGCTACGTCGGCGCTGGAAACGACCGCGACGCGCCACGGACGAGCCACGCCGCCGCCGAACCACATGCCGCCGTAGTCGTGGAAGAGCACGTGCACGCGCGTCTGAACGTCGACCTGGTCGGTGCCCAGCGAGCGATCGTCGAGCGCGCGGCTGGCGTTGCCAAGCATCTCGGCGCGGACGCCGTAGACGGTCGGCGAAGTGAACGTACCGGAGACGATGCCGTCGGCGATCTGGAGTTGCTGGTCCGCGAGCAGCGCGGAACCCCGCGCGGTCAACTTCGCGTATGGCCGCATCCACTCGAAACTCGGAGCGAACCGGATCGCACTGAGCGGAAGAGCGCCGTCGTTCACCGTATACTGGCTCGCCTCCAGCTTGGAGACGATCTGCGCCGCCAGTCGCGGTCCCGTAGGAGCCGCAACGAGCAGCGCAGTGGTCAACGTGACGATGGCGACCTTCGGTTCGCGCATATCACTCCGTTCGGTTCACTCCGACCCTTCGCGCTCCTGCCCCTCTGGCGGCTTGCTGGGTGGTGCCCGACCGGAGGAGGGGGCTTCTCGAATCCGGTTCTGTAGCGCCGTGCCCGGATTGAGCCCTCTAAGGATGTCGGACTGCACGTTGTTCCACAAGCTCACGAACGTCGCGTCATCCGCCCCGTCCTGCCACAACTTGGATATGGCCGAGGACGCATCTTCGGTGGGAACGCCGCGGAACATCAAGCTTGCCCAGGTTGTGAACGCTTGAAGGTCGCTGCGGTTCTTGACGCGCGGACGGAATACCGCAAGCTGCACCGGCTTTGCGCCGGCTTCGATGACCGCCGCGGCAGCTGCCAATTCGTCGTCGTCCACGTCGCCGAGCTGGGCGCGGGCCACACGAAGCGCGATTAGCTCGCGGCGCACGGCGTCTGCGATCAGCCGCCCGTCGGCCTTCTTGGCGATTCCCTCGTACGCCTTGAGCCGGAGGAGCCGGGCGGGGAGTCCTTCGGTGTTCGCCGAGTCGATCAACATCGTGATCCTGAGTCGGCTGCCGACGTCCAGCTTGGCCAGGCGGTCGGGCTCTGCGTCCTGGGCGCGCAACACCATTGGGGCCGCGACGGCGAGCGCGAGCGCCGCCGCGGCACAGCGCGCAGGGCGCGCCGCGACGTTGGCCATGCCGAAGGCAATGCGTGAAGCCAGACCGCGAGCGAAGGTCACGAGGTGGATCCTCTCCCTACGATCTTTACGGAATTCGTGTGACCGAACCCGTCATCGGGCGCGGAGGGGGCGTTCGGATCGCTGCTCCACGATTTTCCGTCCACCACGTACGAGTACTGATGCCGCCCTGCGGCCATCGGTACGACGACGGTCCAAACGCCGCCCGACTCCGCCATGGGCGTCCGTGACACGTCCCAATCGTTGAAATCGCCGACCAGCGTGACCGCCTTGGCCGACGGCGCCACGAACGTGAACTTCACGAACGTGTCTGAAACCGGGAGCCTGGTGACAGGAGCAGCAACCTGAGGTTGCCCGGCCGTCGGGCGGCCGTCCCGGTTAGTCATCACCGCGCCGGCAAAGACACCGATACCGACGAGGCCCGCCGCGAGGAGCGTGCTCCGCGCAGGCGACACACTGAACGCGCGCGGTTCGGCGAACCGCTGGAACGCGTTACCGATCTGGCGAACAAAGCCGCGGTGTGGAACAGGCTCGGCGCGGACGGCCGCCATGACGCGATCACGAGCGCCCGCGTCCATGACGACGGGGCGGCGTGCCTCGCGGGCGATCCATTCCACGTACGGGCTCAGGTCCGGCTCAGTCATTCTTGATCCGCTCCCACCGCTCGCGCAGGCGATCGCATGCGCGCTTCGCTCGCATCTTCAACGCGGAGACCCCAACGCCAGTCAGCGCAGACATCTCCTCGTAGCTCATCTCTTCGATGTACTTCAGGAGAAACGCCTCTCGGAGCAACGGGTCCAACTCGTTCAACACCCGCTGGACGAATTCCTCGTCCTCACCAGTCCAACCCTGCGACCGATCGGGTGCATTGGCGAGGAGAGCTTCCTCTCGCACGAACACCCGCTCCCTATGGGCCCTGCGTGCAGCAACACTACGACATTGATTCACCAGAATCCGATACAACCAGGCGCTGAAACGGTCGCGTTCCTGATACCGATCCAGCGCGCGGTAGGCTCGGACGAACGTCGCCTGCAGCGCATCTTCCGCGTCGTCGCGGTTTCCCAGCATTCGGACTGCAAAACGCGCGCACCGGTCGTAGTATCGGTCGACCAACGCGGCGTAAGCGTCAACGTTGCCCGCCAGCACGCGTTGAACGTCGGCGGCATCGTCGCTCATGTCCTTGCCTATAACCCACCCCCATCCAGCGAACGTCACATCGCAAACTGCCCAGCCACAAAACTAAGGAGCGTCACCACTTGGTTCTTCCGAGCCGGGACATAGTCAACGTGTCAATCAACGTCCCGCGACGCACCGTGACTGTGAGATTTGTCACGCCGTAACCCAAACCGCGGGCGTCGTACACGGCTGAATCCCTGTTCGACGCCAAAACGATCCCGTACACGGCTCGGAGCTCTCGGCGGGAGACCCGGGCACCCCCGGTTCTGATCTCGACGACGCCGGCGGCCGCGTCGATCACGACGGCCGACGCGACCCGGCGGGCGATGGCGGTCTGGCGAGCCAAGGCGAACTGACCGCCCAACTCGGCCATGGCCCCTCGCACGGCGGACGCGTCACGCATCGCGGCGAACCGAGGGGCGGCGATGGCGAACAGGATGGCGACGACAGTGAGGACGACTGTGGCCTCCAGCAGCGAAAATCCTCGGCGGAGGTGAGCGGGTCTGCGGGGCGAGCGCCGGGCAAAGGGCGGAGGAGACATCCCGGGAATTCAGCCTCGCCCGCCGACGCGACCGTCACCAATTTGCTGCGCACTGCCCCGTTTCCTTCCCGACCCTCAGTCTCGCATCGATCCCATGCGTCTCCAGCACGAGCCTCGAGATTCGTCTCCGTCGTCGGCGGCCATCCTATGGCGCGTTCCTGTCGCCCTGCTCCTGCTGGCGGCGACGAGCTGCGTGAACCCGCGCTCGCAGGCTGCGCTCATCCAAGAGCTGAACGACGCGGCCTCCGAAATCAGCGCCGTGAAAGGCGACATCTCGCAGCTGCAAAGCGACGTCGATTCACTTCGCCAGGTCGTGGCGAAACAGGATACGGTCATCTCGAGGCTCGTCGAGGTCACGCATGTCCCTCGCTAAGAATTCTCTCATCTCGTCTCGAGGCCGAGACTGTCGTCTCCTCCCCGCCTCAGCGGGGAGCTCCTCGGCGGAAAAGTCCGGCGGCCCCCCTTCAGGCCGCCGGACTTTTTTCCGCGCTACGCCTCGCGCTATGCTTCAAGCTTGAATCGTGACGCAACCCGGACCCAAAGGAGTCGCGACGTGCGCGTGAGGATCGAATACTGCACGATGTGAAACTACGAGCCGCGGGCGACCGGTCTGGCCGCCGAGGTTCGCAAGCGATTTCCCGATGCCGACGTCGAGATGACCCCGTCCAGCGGTGGGCGGTTCGAGGTGTTTTACGAGGGTCATCCGATTTTCGAGAAATCGAAATTGAAGCGCCACGCCGCGCCCGGCGAAATCGTTCGGCTGTTGGAGGCCCGTCGCGCCGCCAACGGTTAGCGCGCGCATGAGAATCGCCATCTCGACCGGCGGCGGCGACGCGCCGGGTCTCAACGCGGTCATTCGCGCGGCCGTCCTCTCGGCTGTCGATCGGGGCTGGGAAGTCCTCGGCATCAAGCGGGGATTCGCCGGGTTGATGGGCGAAGACGAGGTGATCCCGATGACCCGCGAAACGGTGCGCGGCATCGCGCATCTCGGCGGGACGATCCTCCGCACGACGAACCGCGGCAATCCGTTTCACTATCCGCGGATGCAGCCGGACGGCACGATCCTCAGTGAGGATCGCTCCGACGAGCTGTTTCAAAACGCCGCGCGCCTCGGCATCGACGCGATCATCTCGATCGGTGGCGACGGGTCACTCTCCATCGCGCAGAAGCTCTGCGACAAAGGGATGAAGATCGTCGGCGTGCCGAAGACGATCGACAACGACGTGAGCGGCACGATCACGACGTTCGGATTCGACACCGCGGTCAACACGGCGATGGAGGCCATTGATAAGCTTCATACCACTGCGGAATCGCATGATCGTGTGATCGTCATGGAGGTAATGGGGCGCGACGCCGGATTCATCGCGCTGCACTCGGGAGTCGCCGGAACGGCCGACGTCATTCTGATTCCGGAGATCCCCTACGACATCGAAAAAGTCTGCGAGAAGATCGACGCGCGCGACCGCGGCGGCCGGCATTTCTCGATCGTGGTTGTGGCCGAAGGCGCGTTTCCGAAGGGAGGAACGACGTCCACGCTCGGCGAGTCGCTGCCCGGAGAAGCGAGACGGGTCGGCGGGTTGTGCGAACCGATCGCGCGCGAGATCCAGGCGCGCACCGGGAAGGAAACCCGCTCGCTCGTGCTCGGCCATCTTCAGCGCGGCGGCATGCCGACGGGATACGACCGTCTATTGGCGACGCGATTCGGGGGCGCCGCGGTGCGGGCCGTGGCCGAGGAGAAGTGGGGGCACATGGTCGCGCTGCAATCGCCGCACATCGTGACGATTCCGATCAAGGAAGCGTTGCGCGACTCCAAGCGTGTCGATCCGGCGCATGATCTAGTGCTGACCGCGCGGGCGACGGGGATCAGTTTTGGAGATTGAGATCGGGTGCGGACGAGCGGAGAGAAATGCCAAAGGCCGAGACTTCCGGACCCCGAGGCTTCCGAACTCCGAGACTTCCGAAGTCCGAAAGGGCGAGACTTCCGAACTCCGAGACTCCCGAACACCGAAACTGCCGGACGCCAAGAGCATTGAGACCACAGTTTCAGAGTCGGGTAGTTTCGGAGTCGGGTAGTTTCGGAGTCGGGCAGTGTCGCAGTCGGGCAGTCTCGGAGTCGGGCAGTCTCGGAGTACGTCAGTTTCGGTGTTCGGCAGTTTCGGAGTACGGCCGTTTCGGAGTACGGCCGTTTCGGACTGTGGCAGTCTCGGAGCCCGCCAGTCCTCTTTCCGCTTTCGCTCGTCACTCCCCACGGACACCGGTTTCCCGCTCCGGTGACACCGACCGGGTTCCACTGTATACAGTGTTTCCTCCAAGTCATTGCAATCGTTAGTGTTCCGCTGGCGAAGCCGTCGATGGAGGCTGGCACCAGGCGTGCCCAGTACGGTTATCGCCGCCCGGCTCTTCGGGCAGCGGATGGAGGCCTATGAAGCGGGTGTTCGCAGTACTCATCGTCGGATTCGCGGCGCACGCCGCGCCTCTCATGGCGCAGCGGACGCCGCAAAAGGACAGCGCGAAGAAGAACGAATCCGCGGTGCCGGTCGAGTCGCGTCCACCAAAGGGCATGTGCCGGATCTGGCTCGATGGAGTGCCCGCCGCGCAGCAGCCGGCCGTGACCGATTGTTCCACGGCGATCAAGAATCGGCCGTCGAACGGCAAGGTCCTGTTCGGTGACGACTACGCCGACTCGACCAAGGGCAAGCAGGGCGACAAGGCGAGACTGCCACCCGGGGCAAAGGGCTTCACCGGCGTGAAGCCACCGGCGATCCTTCCGGGGCACCCACCGGAGTAATCGGTCTCCACGCCGTCGCCGTCTCGCGCGATCCGAGCGGTCCGCGACAAGTACGTCCCCGAACACGACGCGTTCGTCGCGGCCGAGCCGCCGACGGGACGCGTGATCGTGATCGCGCCGACGCGCGCGGCGTGTGAGACGATCGAGCTCGCGGTTCACCTCCGCGTTCAGACTTTTCTCGAGAAGCACCACGGCGAGCGGGTGCGCGAGTTGGCGCGCGGCGGGAAGGGCTTCGGCATCGTCGCCGGCACGGGCACCGGGAAGACCCTCGCCATCCGCCCGATCGCCGAAGAGATCTTGTCTGCGCGGGACCTGAAGGTCGGCGTGGTGAATCGTGAGCGTGAAGCGACGCCCGAGACGCCGACATGGAACGTCATCATCGTCACGACAGGAATCGCGCGGCGCTGGTTCGAGGAAGGCGACATCCTCCGGCACGACACGATCATCGTCGACGAGATCCACCAGACGTCCGCCGAGCTCGAACTCTGCTTGGCGCTCGGCAAGCGCGTCGGCTGCCGATTCGTCTGGCTATCGGCGACGGTGAATCCGAATTTCTACGCGCGCTATCTGAATTCGGCCGACGTCCTCCAGGTGCACGACTTCGATCCGGCGCGCGCCGCGCAGGTGCGCGTCATTCGAAAGCGCGCGCTCGAATTCCTCGACGACCGTTTCCTCCGGCAGCTCGGCAAAGATCGCCGCGGCGTAGCGCTGTTCGTTCCGACGCGGCGCGGCGTGGAGGAGGCGGCCGAGCACGTGCGGCACGCGGCGCCGCGCATCAATACGGCATTTTATCACGGCGGCGAGCCGATCCGGACAATTCGGCCATTTCTCGAAGGGGGAGAGCGGAAGCCGTTTTTCCTCGCGATGACCGCGGCGGGTCAGAGCGCGCTCAACGTGCGCGGCCTCGACACCGTGATCATCGACGACGTGAAGTTCTTCAACGCGATCGACAAGGGTCGCAACGTGCTGACGCAGGAGCATCTCGGCGCGAACGAGATCCTGCAGATGGCCGGGCGCGTGCACGGCCGCGTCGAGGGCGGACGCGTTTTCATCCTTTCCGATCGGAACATCGAGTTCGATTCGCTCGAACCGACCGAGCCGGAATTTCAGTTGGCGGGCGATTCGGAGCGCGTCGCGATCACCTGCGCGGCGCTCGGCGTTCGGGCTGACGACCTCGAACTGCCGGTCCCGCTCGACAAGACGGCGTATCGCCGAGCGATCGCCCTGCTCGAAGCGCGTGGAATTGCCGAGAACGGTCGGCTCACGACGTACGGCCGTGCGGTGGAGGCGATGCCGGTCGAGCGGCAGTGGGCCGAGCTGCTCGTGCACGGCGGCGACGAGTTGCTGGCGCAGCTCGCCGTGATGGCGTCGATCGAGTCGCTGCACCGCATGACGCGCGACGAGCGGGATCTCGAGGGGCTCGTCGTGCCCGGAAGCGACCATCTCACCGCATACAACCTGTACGCCGACGCGTACCAACATGCGGGAAGCCTGGGGATGGTCTATGATCTCCCCCGCCACGTGTTCGATGAGCAGCGCATCGAGCGGTGGGCCGAACGCCGCGGCGCGCTGGTGAAAGCCATCGAGGATGCGGCGCTCGGTATGGCGAGCGTTTATCGCGCGGTCGGCGTTCCGTTACCGTCGCGCATGGTGCGAGCCGGCGACGACACCGTTCGCGCGTTTCGCAGACTCGTCGCCGACATCATGCCGTTCTCGCTCGTGATCGACGAGCAGACGGTGTGGGGCGAAGAGGCGCGCGTCTCGAAGACGAGTGTCTGCGGCAGCTGGGGCGCGATCGCCGGCGACTTGCGGTATTTCGCCGACCGGTTCGGCAACCCGCGCGCGTCGATCGAGGGAACGCAGCTGCCGGCCGATGTCGTGCGGGAATTCGCGACGACGGCTGATCCGGACGTCGTCTACGACGCGGATCACAAGCGGTCGCCGCTCACCGTGCGCCGGCGCGTGGAGTATCACGGGTTCGAGCTCGAGCGCGACATCGAACCAATCGACGCATTTCCGGCGTCGTTGGCAGATCGGGCGCGACGAGTGTTGGCGGAAGCGCTCGCGCGCGGCGAAGCGCGCCATCCCGGCGCGCGGGAGAACCAGGCCGCGATCGAGTCGATACGAGAGACATTCAGACGCTCGGGTGGCGCGACTCCGCGTTTGAGCTTCGCCGATTTGGCGACGCTGTACGAACGGCAACTCGCGAACGTGAATTCGTTCACCGAGTTTCGGCGCACGCCGCTGGCGATCGACGCCGACGCCGTCGTGCCGCCGTCGGTGCGCGAGCGCTATGCCGCGCTCCCGTCGACGACGTCGCTTCGCGACCGCGAGGTCGAAATTCACTACGACGTCGAGGAGTCGGCTGAGGGAAAACCCTTCGGTGTGGCACGCCTTCGAATCCCCGAGAAAGTCGCGCGCAACCTCACCGAGTCCGAGCTGCCCGTTCTCGACCGCCCGCTACGCTTCATCGTGACGCGCGGCGCCCGCGGCGCCGCCCGCGCGTCCACGCTCGAGGAGCTGCAAGAGGAGCTCGAGCGCCCGTTCACCGCGCAGGAGCTCGCCGAGATCGACCGCGCCGAGGACGAACGCCGCCGCGAACGCCACGACCGCCGGCGTGAGAAACACGCGAAGCGCACGCCGTCGAAGTTCGAGCAGCACCGCCGTGGCGGGGGCAAACGCCGCCGCCGGCGTTAGTCGTCTATGTTCGCCAGATAGGTCTCGGTTCGAAAGCGCGCGAACCCTCTGGCCTCGTAGTTGGGCAGCGCATGGGGCGAGTCGAGCGTGCACGTGTGCAGCCATACGCGGTTGGGCTGGAGTGCCCACGCCTCGCGCGCCGCCCGGGTCAGCATCGCCTTTCCGACGCCCTTACCGACGAACGCTTCGATCAGTCCGAAGTACGCGATCTCAACCGAACCGTCGTCGCGCCGCTCGAGCTCGAAGTAGCCGGCGCTTTCGCCCTCGACGAGGCACTCCCACACGGAGATCTCCGTTCGCGCCAGGTGCGCGGCGAGCCGCTCGTCGCTCCATGCGTTGCGATCCCGCCAGTACCAACGATATCCGACCGCGCGATACAACCGGCGGTACTCGTCGACGCCGATCGCCGGCCGATGCACGAACGCCACCGACGGATCGGTGGCGTCTACGGGGCGGAGTTGCTCGGGCGACCGCAGCTCGAGATACGTGCGGGCGACTTCGACCTCGCGGCTCAATGGGACTTGAGCTTCTCCCGATGGCGCGCGGCCTTCGCGCGGTTGCCGCACGTGGACATGTCGCACCAGCGGCGACGTCCGTTCTTCGTGTTGTCGAAGAACACGCGCTGGCAGCGCGGGTCGGCGCAGCGGCGCACGCGCGACAGCTCGCCGAGAATCAACGCGTCGGCGGCCGACTCGACGATCGGGATCACGAGGCCGGCGAACGCGTCGCCGACGGGGACGAACGACCGAATGAACGTGCCGTCGGCGCGTTGTTCGACGCGCCGCGTGCCGGCGCTGCGGCCGAGGACGCGGTTGATCTCCCCGAGTCCGTCGAAGCGCACGCGATCGCTGAGCGGGCCGCGCTCCGCCAGCGCGCGCAGCGCCGACCGCACGCGCCGCGCGTCGATGAGCGACGCGGCCGCGCCCGCCGGCTGCTGTTGCGCGCGGCGGCGAATGCCGCTCGCGCGTTCCGCGTCGAGCACCGCGGCCGCCTCGAGCCAGCGCACCATCGAATCGAAGTCGCGGAGCGCGTCGAAGCGTCGAATGCCGAACTCGGAGTTCACGAAGTCGAGCCAGAGCCGCTCACCGACAAAGACGAACGGCGACCGTTCGCCCATCGGGCGCGGCACGTAGGCCAGGGTTCCGGCGTCGGAGGTGGAAGTGAACGTGAGCATCGTCGCGGCGAGGGACGACAAGCATATCGCTTCGCGTTTCGCGCAGCAAGAACGAACAAAGCGTACACGGCTTGGCGGTTACTGATCACCACCACTTGACGAACGCGTCGCGATTTGTATTCGGGGCAAAGCGGCGATTTCAACCGTGATCGATTCGTGTCTCGCGCTAGATTTGTGAGCATGTCTCCATCGCCCGATCCGTCGACGTACTACCGGCGAGGATTCGGGCTGGCCGCCGAAGTCCGCGACGATCTCTCGGCCGACTACGACGGCCGCGTCGTGGATCTGCTCAAGTCGAACGACTACACGCTCGTGGTCGGCGACGTCACGATCCGCCTCGCGCGCGAGTTCGGGTTCTGCTACGGCGTCGAGCGCGCCGTCGAGTACGCGTACCAGACGCGTCGAAAATTTCCCGACCGTCGCATCGTGCTCGTCGGCGAGATCATCCACAACCCGCACGTCAACGACCGCCTGCGTGAGATGGGCATCGAGATCTTGTTGCCCGGGACGACGGGCTTCGATTTCTCGTCGATCAAGCCCGAGGACGTCGTGATCCTGCCGGCGTTCGGCGTGACGATCGACGATTTCGCCGCGTTGCGCGACGCCGGATGCATCCTCGTCGACACGACCTGCGGCTCGGTGCTCAACGTCTGGAAACGCGTGGAGAGCTACGCGAAGGACGGCTTCACCGCGCTCATCCACGGCAAGTACTATCACGAAGAGACCCGCGCGACGGCGTCGCAGGTGCGGAAGTACCCCGACGGCCACTACCTGATCGTGCGCAACATGGACGAAGCGCAGATCGTCTGCGGCTACATCGAGGGCCGGGTGTCCGCCGACTCGCTCATGGAGACGTTCGCGCGCGCCGTGTCGCCGGGGTTCGATCCCGCGCCCCACCTGCGCCGTATCGGCGTCGCCAACCAGACGACGATGCTCGCGCGCGAGTCGCTGGCGATCGCCGCCGAGGTCGGCGACGCGATCGCGCGCGCTCGCGGCGAAGACGCGCGCTCGAGCGACTTCCGCAGCTTCGACACGATTTGCAGCGCCACGCAGGAGCGGCAGGACGCCGTGCGCGAGCTGCTCGACGCCGGCGTCGACGCGATGGTCGTGATCGGCGGCTTCAACTCGAGCAACACGATCTCGCTCGCCGCGCTTTGCGCCGAGCGCGTTCCGTCGTATCACATCGAATCGTCGGCGGGCATCGACCCGGGCGCGCGGACGATCCACTATCGCGTCGCGCAGGTGAAGCACGCCGAGGCCGACGCACGGGACTGGCTTCCCGAAGGCCCGGTGCGAGTCGGAATTACCGCAGGAGCCAGCACCCCGAACAATAAAATCGGCGACGTCGTCGCGCGTATCCTGGCCACGCGCGGACTCCACGTCTCGGTCTGACT
This sequence comes from Gemmatimonadaceae bacterium, assembly GCA_036003045.1. NCBI lineage: Bacteria > Pseudomonadati > Gemmatimonadota > Gemmatimonadia > Gemmatimonadales > Gemmatimonadaceae > Gemmatimonadaceae bacterium. The sequence goes on along the minus strand of DASYSS010000033.1, from coordinate 96,770 downwards.
CCTCAGGTGATCGAGCTCGCGCGGTACATCGCCCTCGGCGACTCCGTGTCGATCGACCTCTACCCGGCGCTCGACGCGGGCGATGCCGACGTCGCCGTCGCGCTCGAGCGGGATCCGGACGCGGGTCGCGTGGCTCCGCTCGGCGCGGCCTCGCTGCTCCACCACAACGCCGACGACCGATGGCCCGAGTTCGCGGGCGACGATCTGTTGTCGCGGTTTCCGGGGATCGAGTTTCGCAATCTCGCCACTGACGGGGCGACGATCGGCGAGGTCTTCGGTGAACAGATGTCGCAGCTCGAGGAGACGGACGAACCCACGCTCGTCACGCTCACGGTAGGCGGCAATGATCTCTTGAGCGCCTACGGGGGCGGCGGCCGCGCGCGCCGCTCGCTCCTCGACCGCATCGAGAACGACATCGCCGACGCGTACGATTTTCTGCTCGACATGCTGCGCGCGAAGCTCCCTGCGGGGACGTTCGTCATCGCCACCGTGTACGACCCATCCGATCGCAGCGGACGGATCCCGGGAGTGTACGACGACGCGGGTCAGTTGCCGCTCGACATCCTCGACCGCTTCAACAAACACGTCCGCGGCCTCGGCAACGGAACGCCGCGCACCCTTCTCGCCGACGTCTACGCCGAATTCCTCGGCCACGGCGTGAGCGCCGCCGATTCCGACCAATGGTATTGGCGCCGCTCACTCATCGAGCCGAACGCGAAGGGCGCGAGTCAGGTGAGAAGCGTCTGGCTCGAGACGCTGCGGCGTGCGAAGGTCGTCGAATAGCGCGTTCGCCGTTTCCAAAAGGCAGTCCATCCGGCTTTGTCAGTTCAATCCGTTTGAGTCCGCGTCGCAATCGTTAGGGCTTGTCGCGGCGCTCGGGGCTCGACGCGCGAAGTGGCATCAACAATTGGAAGACGGACACAAATGGAGTTGACTGACGCAAACGGAGAAACCCTTTGGGGATTCTCGTTGGAGCGCCGCGTCCGTTGGTGGGGCAACGCCAAGGGGGCACGGCATAGCCGGTTGTCTCCACGCGTGTCCGGGCACAGACTATGAGACGATGCCCAATGCGTTTGGACTGATCGATCCGAATGACCCGGAGCTGCGCGACGAACAGGCGGTCGCGCTGGCGACGCTCGTCGGCGGGTCGGGCGGCGGATCTGGGAAGAAGATCGGCGCGAAGATGATCGTCGGCCGCAGCGGGCGAATCATCGGCGGCGTGACGATCGGCGGCTGTGTCGACGCCCAAGTCGTCGAGGCGGCGGACGCGCTGATGACGGACGGCGGAGCGGGGCAGCGGCTGCTGTCGATCTCGCTCGACGACGACGAAGCGTTCGAGATCGGCCTCACCTGCGGCGGAACGCTCGACGTGCTGCTGACGCGCGTGATTCCGTCGTCGGAGTCGGATCCGACGGTCGCGGCGCACCGGCGCGCGTTGGAGCTTCTCGAGGCCGGCGAGGCCGCGGTCATCGTCACGCCGCTCGACGCGCCGGCCGAAACGCAAACGTTGCCGGCGTCGGAGATCCCTGACGCGGGCACCGATTCGCGCGTTTTTCTCGACCGCGTCGCTCCTCCGCTCACGCTGGTGATCGTCGGCGCGGGTCAGATCGCGATGACGCTCACGCGGCTCGCGCGCGAGTTGGACATGCGCACCGTCGTCGTCGACGGACGGGATCGGTACGCGACCGCCGCGCGATTTCCCGACGCCGGCGAGATTCGCGTCGGCATGCCGTCGGAGATCGTCGCCGAGCTCGCGCCGGGAAAGAATGCCGCCGTCGTGCTCGTGGCGCACGACTATAAGTACGAGCTGCCCGTCCTCCGACAGGTGCTCCGCTCGCCCGTCGGCTACATCGGTCTGCTCGGCAGTCGAAAGCGCGGGGCCGCCGTGCGAGACCTGCTCGCCGCCGAAGGCTTCACGGCAAACGAGCTGGCGCGCGTGCACACGCCGATCGGTCTCGATCTGGGCGGCAAACGTCCGGAGGAGGTCGCGCTGTCGATCCTCGCCGAGGTCGTGGCGGTGCGCAATGGAAAGCGGCCGTGAGCGCGGTGCGCGCCGTCGTCCTCGAGCATTTTCGGCATCCTCGGAATCGAGGTCGGCTCGACGGCGCGGACGCCTCGGTCGAAGGGGCCAATCCGCTCTGCGGCGATCGCGTGCGCGTCGAGCTTCGCGCGGAGCAAGGCACGATCGCCGACGCGCGGTTCACCGCCGACGCGTGCGCGCTTTGCGTCGCCTCGGCGTCGCTGCTCACCGAGCGCGTGCGAGGAATGCGGCTCGACGCCGTTTCGAGTGTAGACGAGCGATGGCTCTTCGCATCGCTCGAGGGTGAGCCGCCCGCGCCTCGCCGAAAGTGCGCGACCCTGCCGCTCGACACCCTGCGCCGCGCGGCCGCCAGCCTTCACCCGTCGGCGCAATGATCATCGGCCTGCTGCTGGCTGCCGGCGGCGGGAGGCGATTCGGATCGCAGAAGCTCGCGGCGCGCGTGCACGGCGTTCCGATCGTCGCGAGCGCGGCCCGGTCGCTGGCGACGCTCGTCGACAAAATGATCGTCGTCGTCGGCTCCGAGTCTCGAGCCGTGATCGACGCGCTCGACGGCATCGACGCGACGTTCGTCGAGAACCCGCGATGGGCCGACGGTTTGTCGACGTCGCTCAGGCTCGGTGTCGCAGCGGCGCCCAACGAGACCAAGGCGATCGTCGTCGCGCTGGGTGATCAACCGGGGATCGACGCGGCCGTCATTCGGAAAGTCGTCGCGCGTTGGCGCGAAACCGGTTGCCCGATCGTTTCCACGCGTTATCGGGGAAGTCGCGGCCACCCGGTGCTGCTCGGCTGCAGCGTCTTCCCGGAGGTCGCGGCAATTTCCGGCGACGTCGGGGCGCGATCGCTCATCGAGCGCGATCCCTCCCGCGTCGAGGTCGTGGACATCGACGCCGACGCTCCGCCCGACGTCGACACACCGGGCGATCTCGCGGCGCTCGACGCGTGATTGACGGCGGAACGAGGCCGCACCGTCCCCTCGCTCCGCACGGCGTAGCGCGATATCGTTGAGCGCCGTGCCGACACACCGACTCTCCAGTCAGACAGCCGGAGACCCATTTCGATGCTCGCTTCGATTTCACGTGCACTCCTCTGCGTCCTCTTCGTGTCCGCGGTCCTGCTGGAACCCGCGAACGCACAAACTCCGCGCCCGGTGACGATGGCCGGACGATCTACCGTCTACGCGCCGAACGGCGTCGCCGCGACGAGCCAGCCGCTCGCCACGAGCGCGGCCATCGAAGTGATGGAACGCGGCGGCAACGCGATCGACGCCGCGGTCACGGCGGCCGCGGTGCTCGCCGTCGTCGAGCCGATGATGACGGGTCCCGGCGGCGACATGTTCGCCATCGTATGGAGCGCGAAGGAGAAGAAGCTCGTCGCGCTCAACGCGAGCGGGCGAGCCGGATCGTTGATGACGCGTGAGGAGTTGCTCAAGCGCGGACGCACGCGAATGCCGACGACCGGCGTCGAGACGATCACCGTGCCGGGCGCCGTCGGCGGCTGGGACGCGCTGCTCAAGAAATACGGAACGATCACGCTCGAGAAGGCCGTGCAGCCCGCGATCGGCTACGCCGAGAATGGATACGTCGTGACGCCCGTGATCTCGGGCGACTGGGCCGGTGCCACGAGGCGGCTCCAGAGCGATCCCGGTGCGACGGCGACGTTCATGCCCGGCGGCCGCACGCCGAAAGCCGGCGAATGGTTCCGCAACCCCGACATGGCGAACTCACTCCGGCTCATAGGCAAGGAAGGTCCGGCGGCGATCTACGGCGGCGAGCTCGGACAGAAGATCGTCGCGCGCATCAAGGAGCTCGGCGGCTTCGTCACGCTCGAGGATCTCAAGAAGAACCAGCCGACGTGGGTCACGCCCATCTCGACGACGTTCAAAGGCTACCGGGTCTGGGAGCTGCCGCCGAACAACCAGGGGATCGCGGTGCTCGAGATGCTGCGGATACTCGATTCCTATGACCTCAAGGCGATGGGCGCGAATACAACGCCTTATTTGCATCACCTGATCGAAGCCAAGAAGCTCGCCTACGCCGATCTCGTGCGCTACGACGGCGACGCAGACCACCTCACGATCCCGCCGAGCCAGATTCTCTCCGATCCGTTCATCGCCGAGCGGCGGAGTCATATCGACGAGCACAAAGCGCAGACGCACGTCGATCCGGGTCCGGCCCGCACGGCGAGCGAGACGGTGTACCTGACCGTCGCCGACAAAGACGGCAACATGGTGTCGTTCATCAACAGCTTGTTCGACGAGTTCGGTTCGGGCATCGTCGTGCCCGGGACCGGGTTCGCGCTTCACGATCGCGGCGCCGGGTTCACGATGGAGCCGAACCTCCCGAACACCGTCGCTCCGGGAAAGCGCCCCTTCCATACCCTCATTCCAGGATTCGTAACGAAGCCCGGTCCGACTTCCGCCCCCGACGGCACGGGCGACGAGCCGTTCATGAGCTTCGGGTTGATGGGCGGCGCGATGCAGGCGCAGGGGCACGCGCAGTTCCTGATCAACCTGCTCGTGTTCGGCATGGACTTGCAGGAGGCGATGGATCAGGGCCGCTTCCGCCATATGGACGCCGCGCGGGTCATCGTGGAGCCGGCGATTCCGGACGGCGTGATCGCCGGCCTCAAGGCACTGGGACACGAAGTGAGCATTGCCAAGCCGTCACAGTTCGGCGGTAGCCAGGCGATCATCAAGCTTTCCCACGGCTACGCCGCGGCCTCGGATCCGCGAAAGGATGGGCACGCCGCTGGATACTAGATCCCGGAATCCCGCGGCGGACTGAAGTGATGCAAGGATTTCGTAGACGTCGTGGCAAGTGACATGGCGATGCACCGCGGGGTCCGTCATATTCGGCAACTCACGCGAACAATCACTGACGGGAGGGGGCAATGCGATTCACGATGGCAATGACGGGCGTGCTGGCGCTGGCCACGGTCGCGCCGCTCGCGGCGCAGCAGCAACAGAGCAAGGAAAAGGATCCGACCAAAGCCGTCGCACCCACGGCTCTGCCGGCCGGCTGGACGATGCGTCTCGACGACAAGGACGCGTCGAAGAACGCCAAGTTCGAGGCGATGGGCCCTGGCTTCCACGTGACGTCGGGCGGCGCGGGCATCTACTACCGTGCGGCCGACGCGCAGAAGGACAACTTCACCGTCTCGGCGAACTTCCGCCAAGCGGAGAAGGGTCAGCATGCCGAGGCATACGGGTTGTTCACGGGCGGCCGCGAGCTCAACGACCCCGCAAAGGAGACGTACCTCTACTTCGAGGTGCGCCAGGACGGAATGTTCTACGTCGCCCACCGTTCGGGCACCAACGTGCACAAACTCGTCGATTGGGCCGCTAGCCCGGCGATCCACAAGTTCGATGACACGCCGAACACGAACGACCTCGCGATCAAGGTCGCCCCGGACTCGGTTCGCTTCTTCGTCAACAACACGCAGGTGAGCGCGGTGCCGCGCAGCGGCATGAGCGCCGACGAGAGCGGCGACGTCGGACTGCGGGTGAATCACAACCTGAGCGTGCACGTCGCCAACTTCGCGGTGAAGCCGGGCGCGAAGTAGTCCATTTCTCGGGCGCGCAAGCGCTAGCGAGGGCGGTGCCCCAGACGACATCTTGGGGCATCGCCCTCGCGGCGTTTTTTTACGCCGCGTTTTATCGCAGAACCTCGACCAATCGACATGACCGCTCCGCGAACGTCCGCGGCCGTAGCGAAGCCGACCGCATACACGCCTCCGGAGGTCACCGGCCACCGCGCCGCCGTGGCCGCGAGCTTCCTCGGCTGGACGCTCGACGCGTTCGACTTTTTTCTCGTCACCTACACGCTGACGGCGATCGCCAAGGATTTCGGGCGCCCCGACAAGGCAATCGCGCTGTCGTTGACGATTACGCTCGCCTTCCGGCCAGTCGGCGCGTTCATCTTCGGCCTCATGGCGGACCGCTTCGGTCGCAAAATTCCGCTGATGATCGACCTCGTGTTCTACTCGGTGGTCGAAGTGGCGACGGGACTCGTACACTCGTACGCGGCGTTCCTCGTGCTGCGCGCCCTCTTCGGCATCGGCATGGGCGGCGAGTGGGGGGTCGGAGCGTCGCTCGCGATGGAGAAGGCGCCTGCCCACCGGCGCGGCGTGCTGTCGGGATTGCTGCAAGAGGGCTACGCGGTCGGCAACCTGCTCGCCGCTCTCTGCTTCTTCTTCGTGTTCCCGCGCTGGGGCTGGCGGCCGATGTTCTTCATCGGCGGCATCCCGGCGTTGCTCGCCCTGTACGTGCGGTCGTTCGTGAAGGAGTCCGAGGTCTGGGAGCGAACGCGACATCGGGACTGGGGCGCGTATGGACGCGGCCTCGTGTCGCACCTGCCGCTTTTCTTCTATCTGTTCGTGCTCATGATGATGATGAACTTCATCTCGCACGGCACGCAGGACATGTATCCGACGTTCCTCAAGCGCGACTGGAGCTTCACCCCGCAGCGGATCGCGGTGATCTCGGCGATCGCCAACGTCGGCGCGATCACCGGCGGCATTCTCTTCGGCTACTACTCCGACCGGGTCGGCCGCCGGCGCGCGATCGTGAGCGCGCTGGTGCTCGCCATCGTCGTGATTCCGCTCTGGGCGTTCTCGAAGACGGTGCCGCTCCTCGTCGTCGGCGGGTTCACGATGCAGTTCATGGTTCAGGGCGCGTGGGGTGTGATCCCGGCGCACATCAACGAGCTGGCGCCGGACTCGGTGCGCGGTTTCCTGCCGGGATTCGCCTACCAGTGCGGCGTCGCGGTGGCCGGGACGGTCGCGTACATCGAGGCGATCTTCGCCGACCGAATGACCTACGCGACCGCGATGGCGTTCACAGCGGCTACCGTCTTCATCCTCGGCGCGATTGCGGCATGGGCCGGCAAGGAAAAACGCGGCGTCGCATTCGGAGAAGTGGCAGCAGTAACGATGGAATAGGCTCATCGGTCCACCGATCCACCGATCCACCGGTCCACCGGTCCACCGGTCCACCGGTAAACGCCCGCCCTAGGCGTGACGTCACATGGACGTGTTCACGCAATCATCGGTGATCGCGGGCGACGACGGCGACCTGCCGTCGCTCGTTGACGAGGTCCGGTCGGGGAAACCCGCGGCCCTCGAGCGGCTCATCACGCGCGTACAGTCGCGTGTGCGCGGCTGGGCCGTCCGCTTCACCGGCGACGAGGACACGGCGGACGACGTCGCCCAGCAGGTGTTGATCGGCCTCGACCGCCGAGTCAAACGCTTCGATGGTGCGAGCCGCTTCACGACCTGGCTGTTCGCGGTGACGAGGAACGCGGCTTTATCGGAGCGGCGCAGGACGGAACGACGCATCGCCCTGGCGAACGAACACCAGTCGCTCGCGCTCGACGAATCGAGTCGAGCGGGGGCCACGGATCCGGACGCCGCGCGCCTGGCCGCGCTCGTCGTCAAGTACTTCGACGCGCTTCCCGGCCGGCAGCGCCAGGTCTTCGAGCTCGCCGACCTGCGCGGGCTCACGCCGACCGAGATCGCCGCGAAGCTCGGCATGGAGGCCGTCACGGTACGCGGACATCTGTTCAAGGCCAGGCGCGCGATCCGCGCCAAGCTGTTGGAGCATCACGAGCGACTGCTGGAGGAGTACACCGAATGAATTGCATCCAGGCACGTGAAGCGATGCTCGTCGCCGAGCCGGGCGAGCTTCGCGCCGGCTATCCAGGCGAGTCGGAGCTCGCGGCGCATCTGCGCGACTGCGAGGCCTGCCGGACGCTCGCCCGCGCGCTCACGGGTGACCTGAATCGACTGTCGCTGCGGGTGCGAGCTCGATCCCGGCGCCGAACGCTGATGCTCGCCGCTCTACCGATCGCCGCGGTGCTCGTCGCGGCGGTCACGCGCACGAGACATCGAGCGGAGCCGAGCGCGGTGGCTTCGCTTCCGAGCAACGACCGTCCGGCTAGCGTCGTCTCAGTCGACGTTCAAGTCGGACAGCACGCGACGGTGATCAAAACGGCTGATCCGAAGATCACCCTCGTTTGGATTTCCTCCGGGAGCAACTGATGCGATTCGCTCGACTCTCAGTCGTGGCCCTGTTGGCGCTGGCGAGCACACAAGCGTCGGCGCAGCAGCAGTCGGATACCAGTCGAAAAGCTCCGGGATCGGCCGTCCGCCAGAATGATTTCATCGTGAAGACGGTGGCGCTCCGCCACCTCACGTCGGCCGAAGCGGTGAAGCTGCTGTCGCCATATTCGACCTCGCCCGGCGGCGGCGTGTTCGACGTGCCCAACGTTCGCGCCGTCACGATCCGCGAGTCACAGCGGATCTACAACGACATGATGAACGTGTTGGAGAAGTACGACCGCGAGCCCGCCTCCGTCGTCCTCAACTTCCAACTCGTGGCCGCCGAGCCGACGAACACACGCGACCCCGCCGTGGCGGGCATCGATTCTCTGCTGCGCAATGTGCTCAAGTTCAACGGCTATCGGCTGCTCGGCACCGCGTTGGCGACGACCGGTGAGAACCACATGGTCACGCAGACGATCGCCGGCGACAACGAGATGCTCTCGCTGACGGTGGAAGCCCGCGAGGTGCGCGTCGAAGGGAACGACGCGAGCGTGAATCTCTACGTGTCTCTCGTCAGACCCGCCGTTCCCGCGCAATCGAACGGGACGGTGTCGGTGGGCGGGCGGGCGGCCGTGACCCTGCTCACGACGGGCGTCACGGTGCCCATTGGGCAGACGGTCCTCCTGGGAACGTCCGCCATCGACAACGGGAAGAGCAGTGGGCTCATCCTCACCGTGCGCCCGCAACTTGCCAGGCGCTAATCAGTCGGACCGCAGCGCCTCCATCGGATCGACCCTGCTCGCTCGGCGAGCAGGCACGTAGCACGCGAGGATCGCCACCGACGCCAGGAGTGCCGTCACCGCGACGAACGTGAGCGCGTCGTGTGGTTGGACGCCGAACAACTGTGTTCTGAGCATTCGCGTCGCCGCGGACGCCCCGACGAGTCCGATCGCCACCGCGACGCCGACGAGCTTCGCGCCCTCGGCGACGACCATCCGCGTCACCCGTCGCGCGTCCGCGCCGAGCGCGAGGCGGATTCCGATCTCCTGAACGCGCTGGCTCATCGTGTAGCTCAGAACGCCGTAGATGCCGACGGCGGCGACGAGCACGGCGACGACCGAGAAGATCCCGACCAGCCACATCATGACGCGCGGCGACGCGACGACGGCGTCGAGATCTTCCTGCATCGAGCGGAAGCGCCAGATCGGCTGATCCTTGTCGACGCGCCACAGCGCTTGCCGCACGCCTAGGGCGACGGCCTTGAGATCGTCTCCCTTCGTCCGCACGACGATGCTGGTGAAGATCTGCGGACGCTGCGCGTGCGGCACGTACGCTTGAAGAAGCGGCGTTTCGTCGAGCGTGAAGTGTCGCGCGTCGCCGACCACGCCCACGATCGTCCACCAATCGTCGCCGGCGAACTTGATTCGCTTTCCAATCGGCGATTGTCCCGGCCACATCTTCTCGGCGAATGTCTTGTTGACGACGGCCACGGGGAGCGCGCCGGCGCGATCGCCGTCCTCGACGTCCCGGCCGGCGAGCACGGGGATCCGCATCGTCCGGAAATAGTCGGTCGTGATGCTGTTGACCTGCACCTGCGCCGCGTCGCTCGCGGCGACCTCGCCGCGCCCCTCGATCGCGGTCGGGTACTGCTCGCCGTTCCCGCTCAGCGGCGAGGCGCGAACGAGGGCGGCCGACTCCACGCCCGGAAGCGAGCGAAGCTCGTGCACGGTCCGGTCGAACATCGTCCAGATCTTTTCCGGCGTGTCGTACTTCGCGGCGGGCAAACGGAACTGCGCCGTGAGCAGACGATCGCCGTCGAAACCGGGATCGACATGCTGGAGCGCCATCAACGAACGCGCCAATAGGCCGGCCGACGCCAGCAACGAGAGTGAGAGCGCGAGCTGCACGACGACGAGCGCGTTGCGCGTCGAGACGTGGCTGAGCCCCGCGCCGATGCGCGAGCGCAGCATCGCCGTGAGGTCGGTGCGCGACGCCTTCCACGCGGGAACGAGGCCGAACAAAACGCCGCACGCCAACGACACGCTCAAAGCAAATGCCACGACTCCGCCGTCCACGGAAACGGTTTTCGGGTCGACCGGCAGCTGCGAACCGATGAGCGACACGAGGACTTTGGTCAGCCCGAACGCCACGCCGAGACCAATCACGCCCCCCATGAGCGAGAGAACGACGCTTTCCGTGAGGAGCTGGCGCGCCATACGCATCCGGCCGGCGCCAAGCGCCGCGCGAACCGACATCTCGCGTGTCCTCGACGCGCCGCGCGCCAGCTGCAGATTCGCGACGTTGGCGCACGCGATGAGCAACACGATCAGCGCGGCGCCGAGCATGAGCAGCAGTCGGACCTTGCTCTGCGCGACTCCGAATTCCTTGAGCGAGACGACGTCGGCGCTCGTCCCGGTGTTCGTGATCGGGAAATCGTTGGCGAGTTGCTTCTCGATCGCTTTCAAATCGCGGTCGGCCGCGGCCACGGTCACGTCAGGCTTCAGCCGGCCGACGACCGAGATGCCGCGAGTTCCGCGGTCGAGTCCATGCGCGTTGGGATAGTACCCGATCGGGACCATCACGTCCGGCGCGGTCGAGTACAGCGGCACCGGCATGTTCGGCGCGGTGATGCCGATGACGGTAAAGACGGTTCCGTTGATCGTCAGCGGCTTTCCCACGAGCGATGGATCCGAACCGAATCGACTGACCCAAGTCTCGTGCGACACGATCGCGACCGGTGCTTTGGTCGCGAGCTCGGTCTCAGCCTCGGAGAAAAGCCGGCCGCGTTCGAGCTTGGTGTTGATGACCTTGAGGAAGCTCGCCGACACGAAGGCGCCGATGAGCCGGTCGGGCGTGTCGCTTCCCGTGAGGTTCACGCTTTGGCCGCGGAATGCGCCGAGGTCGACGAACGTGCGATTGAGCCGGCGCCAGTCGACATAGTCGGCGTACACGACGCCCTGATTCGACTGCGTGCCCTGTGAACCCCAGATGATCGTGAGGCGGTCGGGGTGGTCGTACGGCAGCGGACGAATCAGCGACGCGTCCACCACCGAGAAGATGGCCGTGTTCGCGCCGATGCCGAGCGCGATCGTCGCAGCGGCGACGGCTGTGAACGCCGGACGCCGCATCAGGCCGCGTGCGGCGAACCGGAGGTCCTGAATGAGAATGTCCATGTTGTCCTCGGGCCGTTCATTGGAGAGAGGAGTTCGCGCGGCCAGCCACTCGCGCGGAATCGTGGCGCCGAGATCGGCGAACAGACGAAGGACCTCGCGAGCATAGACAGCCCGTCCGCCAACGCGCGCCTCGCGCAAGCGATCGTCGGCCAACTCGGCGATCTCGTCGCCGAACCGTTCGACAAAGTCGCGCGGCAAGAGCCGGAGAGCGCCGCGATAGAGACGCCCCGCGCGAGACCGCCGCGTCACGCGACCCCCGGGTCGCGCAGAATTCGCTTGCCCCGAGCCACCCGCACGACGCGCGTCAGCCTCGACAACTCCGCTTCGAGCAACCGCCGGCCCTGGGGAGTCATTCGGTAGTAGCGACGCCGCTCGTCGTCGTCGGGACGCCGACGCCGCGGCGACTCATCGATGAGCCCGGCGCTGAGCATGCGTCGAATGGATCCGTACAGCGTTCCCGGACCCATGTGAATGTCGCCCTCTGTCGCCGTTTCGATTTCCTGCGCGATCGCGTACCCGTGCCGTTCTCCCTCGGCGAGAGCGAGCAGGATGTGCAGCACGGCCGGCGTGAGCGGCGTCTGCGCGGCGTTCTCTCGTATGGTCATGCCGAGACTATATCCGCCGCGGATGTAGTTGGCAATGGCGAGGTGATGAGCGGGCTGACGTCGTTCGCGGTTTGACCGATCCACCGGTCCACCTGTCCACCTTCGAATTTCCTTTGCACCTTCACGTGACTCCTGAATCAGAGAATTCGCCATGCGGGCGTTCACGGTCGTCGTTGCCGCATTCGCGCTCTCACCATCGCTCGTGTTGTCTCAAACGAAGCCGCGTGAAAGCGAACTCAAGCTCCCGATCGGCGGCACGCCGGGGCCGCTCGACGCGATCACAGACGTCGCTGGTGTCGAAGTCGGACACGCCACGATCATCTCTGGCAACGGCAAGTTGGTGGTGGGACAAGGCCCTGTGCGCACCGGCGTGACGGTCGTCCACCCGCGCGGCAAAGCCAACCCGGATCCCGTGTTCGCCGCGTGGTTCACGCTCAACGGCAACGGCGAGATGACCGGAACGACTTGGGTGGAGGAGAGCGGTTATCTCGAGGGCCCGATCGCCATCACGAACACGCACAGCGTCGGCGTCGTACGCGACGCGATCATCAAATGGGAGGTCTCGCAAATGAACGTGCTGCAGCCGTGGTGGCTGCCCGTCGTCGCCGAGACCTACGACGGAAGTCTGAACGACATCAACGGATTTCACGTGAAGGAAGAGCACGCGATGACCGCGCTCAATTCCGCGACCGGCGGGTTGCCGAAAGAGGGTGTTGTCGGCGGCGGGACTGGGATGACTTGCTTGGGCTTCAAGGGTGGCATAGGCACCGCGTCGCGCAAACTGCCGGCGAATCAGGGGGGATACACCGTCGGCGTGCTCGTCCAATGCAACTTTGGCGCGCGTCGCGATCTGCGGATCGCCGGTGTGCCCGTTGGCGAGGAGATCACGGACCTCCAACCGTGCATCGCGAACAACGAACCCGATCCGCCGACCGTACGGCGTCGGCATTGCGACGCGCCAGGGCACGACGACAAGGTCGACGACAGGTCGGAGCAGGGATCGATTATCGTCGTCGTCGCGACGGACGCGCCGCTCCTTCCGCATGAACTCAAGCGCATCGCCAAGCGCGTGTCGCTCGGCGTGGGCCGACAGGGAGGATTCGGCGGCAACGGTTCGGGCGACATCTTCGTCGCCTTTTCCACCGCGAACCCGAAGGCGTGGTCGTCGGACAGCGTGGTGTCGGTCAGGATGCTGACGAACGATCGGATTTCTCCGCTCTTTCAGGCGACCGCGCAGGCCACCGAGGCAGCAATTACCAACGCACTTCTGGCCGCTGAGACGACCACCGGCGCGAACGACTACCGAGTGTACGCGATGCCGGTGGATCGGATGCTCGACGTGATGAGGAAGTACGGCCGCCTGAAGTAGGGTGCGGCGCCGGCGAAGAGCTCAGCCGTCTCCGCTGCCCGCCCGTCCACCGGTCCACCTGTCCACCTGTCCACCCGACACGTAGCTTCTCCTCTCCACCCCCCCGTCTCCCCACGGAGGCAACCATGCGCGTCGGCATCCTTCGTTCGCTCCTCGTTCTTTCACTCGGTCCCGTGGCGGTTCTCGCCGCGCAGCAACCGGCGCCGGCAAGCGGCTCGGCCAAGCAGATGCAGCCGGCGGACCTCAAGGCGTGGAAGACCATTCGCTCGCCGGTGTTGTCTCCCGACGGCAAATGGTTCGCGTACGTGCTGGCGCCGAACGAGGGCGACGCGAACGTGATCATTCGATCGACGGGAACGGACAACAAGGAATACACGTTCCCGATCGGCAGCTCCGACGGTGGTCGCGGCGGTGGCGGCGGGCGAGGCGGCGCCGCGCCGGATGCCGGCGGCGGTCCGCTCGCGATCAGCGCGGATTCGCGCTGGGTGGCGTTCATGGTTTACCCAGCGGCGGCCGGTGGCCGCGGAGGGCGGGGAGGTGCGGGTCGCGGCGGCCGCGGTGGCGGCGCGCAGACGACCGACGGCGCCGCGCAGACGCCCGCGCCGCAGAACAAACTGGCGCTGGTCAATCTCGCGACCGGCGAGAAAAAAGAATTCGATCGCGTGCGGCGCTACGCGTTCAACGGCGACAAGCCGACCTGGCTCGCGATTCAAGCTCCCGCTGAAGCGCCGTCCGCTCCCGCGGGGAACGCGGCGGGTGGCGCGGCCCGAGGCGGTGGCGCCGGAGGAAACGCGGCGGCCGGACGCGCCGAAGGCACCGATCTGCTGCTCTACAACCTCTCGAACGGCGAAGCGGTGAACGTCGGCAACGTCGCCGAATTCGGATTCGACGACAGCGGCGACTGGCTCGCATACACCATCGACGCGCGCGACGCGATCGGCAACGGCGTTCAGTTGCGCAACATGAAGAGCGACGTCGTTCGTCCGATCGACTCCGACCGCGCGCTGTATCGCCACCTCGTGTGGTCCGACAGTCTCGACGCGCTCGCCGTGCTTCGAGGCCGCATCGATTCGACGGCGCGCGACACCGTCTACTCGGTCGTCGCGTTCAGCAACATCGCGGCGCAGACTCCCACGAAGACGGTCTTCGACGCGTCGCAGCACGCCGAGTTCCCGAAGGACATGGCGGTCTCGGTGGATCGGGCGCCGCGACTGGCCGAAGATCTCTCGGCGGTGTTCTTCGGCGTTCACGCGGCCAAGAAGCCCGCCGCGCTGCTCGCGGGCCGAGGTGGCTCGGTGATTCAGGCAGGCGCTCCCGGCATGGGCGGCACGATCAACCAGCCGCGCGTCAACGAAGCGACCGAGGAGAACCCGTCGCTCATTCTCTGGAACGTGAAGGATCCGAGGCTCCAGTCGCAGCAGATCGTGCAGGAAGCGCAAGACCGCGCGTTCACCTTCCTGTCCGAGTATCGCTTGGCCGACAACAGGTTCGTGCAACTCGCCGACGAGGCGCTGCGCAACGTCAACGTCGCGCCGCACGACCATTTCGCGATTGGCACCGACACGCGCGAATACGAGAACAACGCGTCCTATACCGGCCGCACCTACGAGGACGATTTCACGGTCGACCTGCGGACCGGCAAGCGGGACCTCGTGCTCAAAAAGCACCGCCCGTCGATCCGCATCGCGTCGCCGAACGGGAAGGAAGAGCTGTACTGGGGCGACGACGGCAACTACTGGGTGCTCGACCTCGCGACCGGCGCCAAGCGGAACGTCACGAAGGGAACTGGCGTCAACTTCTCGAACACCGACGACGACCACAACTATCTGGTTCCTCCTCCGCGCGCGCCCTTCGGCTGGACGAGAGACGGCGCGTCGGTACTGCTCTCCGACGGCTGGGACGTGTGGAAGGTGCCGACGAACGGCACCGGCTCGGCGGTGAATCTCACCGTCAACGGGAAGCGCGATCAGATCCGCTACAACCGTGTCTACGCGTTCGAGCGGGGCGTGACGACGGGTGGCGGTCGCGGCGGCCGCGGTGGGCGCGGCGGCGGTGGCGCGAGCTTGGGGCTAGATCTCTCGCAGCCGTTGTACGTCGGCGCCTACGGCGAATGGACCAAGAAGGCCGGTCTCTCACGCGTCGATCCGGGAACGCCCGGCGCGAAGTCGCTCGTCTGGGACGACGCGACCTTCGACTTTCAGAAGGCGCGTGAAGGCGACGTTTTCCTGTACACGAAGCAGACGTCGCGCGACTTCCCGAACTACTTCGTCGCGAACGCGGATTTCAAGGGAGGCCGCCAGCTCACCGACGCCGATCCGCAGCAGAAGGATTTCGCCTGGACGAGCGGCGTGAAGCTGATCAACTACACGAGCGCCAAGGGCGACAAGCTCCAGGGCGCGCTCTACCTGCCCGCGAACTACGAGCCGGGCAAAAAATATCCGCTCCTCGTCACCATCTACGAGAAGCGGTCGAACCTCGCGAACACGTACGTGACGCCGAGTGAGACGAGCACGCCGAACCGCAGCATCTACACGAGCCGCGGCTACGCGGTGCTCGATCCGGACATCGTCTATCGCGTCAACGACCCCGGTATGTCGGCCGTGTGGTGCGTGATCCCGGCGGTGAAGGCCGCGATCGCGACCGGAATGATCGACTCGTCGAACGTCGGTCTCTGGGGCCACTCGTGGGGAGGCTACCAGACGGCGTTCCTCGTCACGCAGACCAACATCTTCAAGGCGGCGATCGCCGGCGCACCGCTCACGAACATGGTGAGCATGTACGCGTCGGTGTATTGGAACACCGGCAACTCCGACGCGTCGATCTTCGAGGACAGCCAGGGCCGGTTCAAGGGAAACGTCGCCGAGAACACCGAGGCCTACATCCGCAACTCGCCGGTCTTCCACGCCGAGAAGGTGAAGACGCCGCTCATCATCCTCGCCGACGACAAGGACGGCGCGGTCGACTTCAACCAAGGCATCACGTACTACAACACGCTCGCCCAGCTCAAGAAGGACGTGATCCTGCTCGAGTACGTCGGGGAGAACCACGGCCTGGCGCGTCCGATCAACCAGAAGGACTACGCGATGCGTCAGAAGGATTGGTTCGACCACTACCTCAAAGGCGTCCCGGCTCCCGACTGGATGACCAAGGGAATTCCGCGCATCAAGATGGACGAGTATTGGCAATCTCTAAAGGCGCAGCAAGCGGGGCCGATCGTTCCGTGACGATCGCGCCCCCGCAGCAACCCGACGTCGAAGAACCCAAGGACCTTGGGTTAGGCTCGATCGTCGGCGGCGCCAACGAAAAGCGGCTGCTCAACCGCGACGGCTCGTTCAACCCGCGCCGTCGCGGTCTGCCGTTCATGACCCGGTTGGCGCCGTACCATTTTCTGCTCACGATCAGCTGGCCCAAGTTCCTCGCGCTCGTCGGCGTGGGATTCTTCGCGGCCAACAGCCTGTTCGCGTTCTTGTATCTCGCGTGCGGCGCCGGGGCGCTCGAGGGAATTCCGTCGAGCCAGACCGGCGGGTCGTTCGGGCGGGCGTTCTTCTTCAGCGTCGAAACGCTGTCGACGATCGGCTACGGCAACATCGTTCCGAACGGCGTGGCCCCGCACCTCGTCATGACCTTCGAGTCCCTCACCGGGCTCCTCGTCTTCGCGCTCGGCACGGGAATCCTCTTCGCGCGATTCTCGCGCCCGACCGCGGCGATCGTGTTCAGCAACAGGTCGGTCGTCGCGCCGTACCGCGGGATCACGGCGTTCATGTTCCGCGTCACCAACGCCCGCAGCAACCAGATCGTCGAGATCGAGGCGAAGGTCCTGTTCAGCCGTATCGAGGGCTCGGTGCGTAAGTACGACGAGCTCAAACTCGAGCGCTCGCGCGTCACCTTCTTTCCGCTCAGCTGGACGGTCGTCCACCCGATCGACGAAAAAAGCCCGATGCGCGGCTACACGCACGCCGACTTCGTGGCAAAGGACGCCGAGTTCCTCATCCTCCTCGCCGGCATCGACGAAACGTTCTCGCAGACCGTCCACGCCCGCTCGTCCTACAAGCCTGAAGAGATCGTCGTGGGCGAGAAGTTCGTCAACATCTACAACGACGTCGACGCGGACGGTGTCATCAGCATCGACGTGCGCAGGCTGAGCGAGACCGAGCCGCCGCCCGAAGACGATTACTCACAGACTTCGACGTGGCACCACACGGGGCACTTCGCGGGGTACGCGCCCCGCAAGAAGTAGCGAGCGAATCGCGAGCGGTTCAGTTCGCTTCGGAGCTCGCGTCCTCGACGTTCGCCGGATAGGCGGAGCCGCCAGCCGATCCGTCTCCCGACGCCGGCACCTTCGGGCCTTTCTCCATCACTTCCCGGCAGCAGGCCGCGAGGACCGCTTCGAGCGCCTCGATGCCGTCGTCAGTCGCTTCCATGAACAGATCTTTCACGACGGACTCGGCGCGCTCGAGGGCGTTGATCAGCATCTTGGCGTGCACCCGACTCGGCATCACGCCGCAAACCTTTGCCGTGGCGCGATTTCCGATCGGCTTGCGGAGAACGACTACCGCGCCGCGTTTACCGGGCTGCGTGAAGTAGTCGGAGGTCCGGACCTTTCGATTCTTCCGCGGTCCTCGGCCTCCGCTCCCCCCTGCTCCCGCCCCTTTTCGCGGCTGTCGCGCCATGTTGCCCCGGTTTGAGCCCATCCTGCCGAAAAACATACATCAGGGCACGCTCACCTTCGAGTCGGGGCTGCGGTGGTCGTTGGCGCCGCTCGCCACCCCTTCGCGCACCACTATGGTATGCCCGTCCCCCTGGGTGTTGCCGAACTTGACCGCGTGGCCCATCGCCCGGAGCTGGGCGGCTACCGACTCGGGGATCGCGTCCTTTTCGAACGCAACCGTGTCCGGCAGCCATTGGTGGTGAAACCGCGGGTTGTCCACGGCCTGCCTGGCGTCGAGCCCGAAGTCGATGACCCCGAGGACGATCTCCATCACCGTGTTGATGATCGTGCGCCCGCCCGGCGATCCGGTGACCATGAACAGCTTCCCGTTCTTGGTCACGATCGTGGGGCTCATCGAACTGAGCATGCGCTTGCCCGGCGCGATGACGTTGGCGGGCGTGCCGATGTCGCCCGTGAGATTCGTCTCGCCGGGTTTCTTGTTGAAGTCGCCCATCTCGTTGTTGAGGATGAATCCCGCTCCATCCACGACGACGTGCGACCCGAATCCGCCCTCGAGCGTGAACGTGTTCGACACCGCGTTGCCCGACTTGTCGACGATCGAGAACTGCGTCGTCTCGTCGTCCTCGGCAGAGGCGACTTGCGTGACGATGTCGTGTCCGAGCTCCACGCTGCTCGACGCATGCGCCAGGTCGATCGATGCGGCGAGCGACTTCGCGTATGCCTTCGACGTGAGCCGCGCGATCGGCATCTTCACGAAATCCGGATCGCCGAGGTAGCGCGCGCGGTCGAGATACCCCCGCCGCATCGCTTCGATCTCCACGTGCAGCGCCGCCGGCGACATGCCGCCAAGCTTTGCGAGGTCGAACCGCTCGAGAATGTTGAGCATCTCGAGCATCGTCACGCCACCGCTGGTCGGAGGCGGCATCGTGATCAGGTCGTACCCGCGATACGTACCGTGCAGCGGTGCGCGTGATTTCGCCTGGTACGCCGCGAGATCGCGCTTGGAGATCAAGCCGCCGTTGCGCGACATGGACGCGGCGATGCTATCGGCGATCCATCCGGTATAGAACGCGTTCGGTCCCTTCGTCGCGATGGCGCGGAGCGTTCGGCCAAGATCGCGCAGGCGGATCGTGTCGCCGGCGACCCACTCGCCGCCGCCAGGCTTGCCGTACGCCGCGACCGAGGCGGGGTACGGCTTCATGTGCTCGGCCACCTCGCGGTTGAGCGAGCGCGCCAGGGCCGGTGAAAGGACGAATCCCTTTTCCGCGAGCTCCACGGCCGGCATGACGTCGTCCTTCCACGCGAGCTTGCCGTACGTCGAGTGCGCCAGCGCGAGACCGCGCACCGTGCCGGGAACGCCGGGCGCGAGATAACCGGTGGCCGTGCGCTGGCGCACGATTTTGCCGGTCGAATCCAGGTACATCGTCTGCGTCGAGCGCATCGGCGCGCGCTCGCGATAGTCCACCGTCGCCGACGAGCCGTCGGCCAGCCGGATCACCATGAACCCGCCGCCACCGATGTTCCCCGCGCTCGGGTGCGTCACCGCCAGCGCGAACGCGGTCGCGATGGCGGCATCGACCGCGTTGCCGCCCTTCTTCAGGATCGCCGCTCCGGCGTCCGAGGCCGGCGCCGATGTCGTGATGACCATTCCGCCGCGGGAGGTGACTGGCGGCGTCTCAGCCTGCTGCGCCAATGCGCCGGCGCCAAGTCCGACGAGCAGTGCCGCGGCTGGGGGGAACGCGCGAATCGCGAACTGGTTGGTTCGGAGCATGAAGACCTCGAGACGATGCGGTACCGGTCGGTTGCAAAGTACCGCGCGGTCGCGTGCCGGCCCAGGCGGTCGTGTCACAGAATCCGTACACGGGCGGGGCCCGGGCTGGCCTGTCCAAAGACCCGCCCGTCGCCCAACTTGGGACCAGTCACAATCGGCCGCCCAACCACCTGGAGCCCGCCGTGCCAACCGATCGCCGCAACTTCCTCAAGGCCTCAGCCGTCGCCGCGGGCGCTCTTGGGCTGGAGTCCCTTCCAGGCCTCAAATCCTCGCTTTCGGCGGAGACGCTGCCGGACGAGCGCCACTTCGAGCGCGCGGTGGCGCCGCTGAACATCCTGATTCTCGGCGGCACCGGGTTCACGGGTCCCGAGCAAGTCGAGTACGCGCTCGCCCGGGGCCACAAGGTCACGCTACTCAATCGAAACAAGACGCGCCCCGACTTCTTCAAGGGAAAAGTCGAGCAGTTGATCGGCGATCTGAACGACGACGTGAGCGCGCTCAAAGGGCTCAAGTTCGACGTGGTCATCGACAACCCGACGACGGCGCCCGCCTGGGTGCGCAACGCGGCGCAATACCTCAAGGGAAACACCAAGCACTACATCTTCATCTCGACGATATCCGCGTACGCGAGCGACAAGAACGCGTGGGCCGACGAAAGCGACCCGACGCACCCGCTTCCGGAGGGTCTCGACCCGTACACGCTCGACCGCCAGAACTTCGGCCGCTACTACGGGCAGTTGAAGGCGTATTCCGAGCGGGAAGTCGACAAGCAGTATCCAGGGATCAACACGATCATCCGGCCCGGCCTCATCGTCGGGCCGTTGGATCGTTCCGATCGATTCACGTACTGGCCGTATCGCATCGACAAGGGCGGTGAAGTCCTCGCGCCGGGCGACGGAAACGACCCGGTGCAGATCATCGACTCGCGCGATTTGGCCGAGTGGACGATTCGAGTCGCCGAGAACAACACGCTGGGCGTGTTCAACGCCACGGGCCCGGTCACGCCGCTCACGATGTCGCAGATGCTCTATGGGATCAAAGCGGTGACGACGGCCGGCGCACAGTTCGTGTGGGTGCCAGCCGACTTTTTGACCGAGCAGAAAGTTCGCGCGTGGGTGAGCAGTCCGACGCAGGCGAGCATGCCGGTGTGGGTGCCCGATCGGCCGAGCAACGTCGCGTTTTCGCGGCGAACGATCAAAAAGGCGCTCGCCGCGGGGCTCACCTTCCGCCCGCTCGCCGTCACGGCGAAAGAGACGCTGGACTGGAACAAGACGCGTCCGGCCGAGGAGCTCGACGCGTTGTCGCAGGGAAAGCTGGCGGGGATCTCGGCGCAGCGTGAGGCGGAAGTGATCGCCGCTTGGAAAGCGAAGCAGGCGGGGGGCGCGACGAAGTGAGCGACGCCGCGGCGGCGAACGAAAAACATCGGGCCGGGGCCGCGCTGCTACGGCGAGTGGTCGACGTGCGCGAAGGCGAGGTGCGCGCCATGCTCACGTCGGCGCTGTTCTTCTTCTTCTTGCTGTGCAGCTACTTCGTTTTGCGTCCGATGCGCGACGAAGTCGCCGCCGCGACGGGGGTCACCAAACTGCCGTGGCTGTTCGCCGCGACCCTCACGGTGACGGTGATCCTGAACCCGATGTTCTCGGCGCTCGTCGTGCGATTTCCGGTCCGGCGATTCATTCCGATCTCATATCAGTTTTTCGTCGCCAGCATGCTGTTGTTCTACGTCGTGCTGCGGTTCTTGGCGGTGAAGGAAGGGTCGGTGGTGGACGTGTGGACGGCTCGCGCGTTCTTCGTGTGGACGGCGGCCTTCGCGCTGTTCAATACGTCGATCTTCTGGTGCCTGATGGCCGACACGTTCAACAGCGAACAGGGCAAGCGCATGTTCGGCTTCATCGGCGTTGGGGGCACGCTCGGCTCGATCATCGGCTCGGCGACCGCCGCGCTGGCGACACGCATCGGCGCGATCACGCTGCTGCTCGTGTCGGCGGCGCTGTTGGAGCTCGCCGTGCTCACCGTGATGCGCTTCCCGATGCGCGATGGCGGCGCGGCGCCGCTCAGCGGGCGCAAGCGACCGCAGGGGGAGGAGAAGGGGGAGGTGATCGGCGGGAGCGTGTGGGCTGGTTTCACGCACGTCGCCAAGTCGCCCTACCTGCTCGGAACGTGCGGCTTCATGTTGATGTTCACGATCGGTTCGACCTTCTTGTATTTCGCGCAGGCCGATCTGGTGGGACGCGCGTACGCCGACCGTTCGACGCGCACCGCCGTTTCCGCTCAAATCGAGCTGGCCGTGCAGACGCTCACCGTGCTCACGCAGATCTTTCTCACGGGTCGGATCATTCGGTGGCTCGGTCTCGCCGTGGCGCTCGCGATTCTGCCTGTCGTGAGCATCCTCGGTTTCGCGGCGCTCGGCGCGTTTCCGATATTCGCGATCGTCGCCGTCTTCACGGTGCTGCGCCGCGCCGGGAATTTTGCCGTGACGAATCCCGCGATGGAGGTGTTGTTTACGGTTGTAAAACGTGAAGACAAGTA
The DNA here is from genome assembly GCA_036003045.1 of Gemmatimonadaceae bacterium. Classification (NCBI taxonomy): domain Bacteria; kingdom Pseudomonadati; phylum Gemmatimonadota; class Gemmatimonadia; order Gemmatimonadales; family Gemmatimonadaceae; species Gemmatimonadaceae bacterium. The sequence goes on along the minus strand of DASYSS010000033.1, from coordinate 74,574 downwards.
CAAGGCAAAGAACGTGATCGAGACGGTGGTGTATCGCAGCGGCGATCAGATCGGCGGGTGGGCGTACAGCGGCCTGGCGGCTCTGGGTTTGGGTCTCTCCGGTATCTCCTACGTCGGCATCCCGGTCTCGGCCGTGTTTCTGGGGCTGGGGCTGTGGCTGGGGCGGCGGCAAGGCGAGTTGGCGCGGGGTGCTACTCCGGCCGAGTCTCCCGCCGTCGCTGTTCCTGCTACTACTTGAATGGGTCTCCGCCTCGTTCGATCGTCGTGTATAGCTTGATTTAGGTGTCCGTGACGTTCGCCGGTTTCGCGTTTTCGCAGCATCGTCGTTCGGTTTTTGTGTGGCCAACCGAATTTCCGGAGTGACGAACCGAAATGCCGCTCGCGACCAGTATTCCCCGACCAAATCCCGACGAGCACATTGCCTATTATGGCAGGTACATCACGCTCGTTCCTGACGGCGACCTGGTGACCCTTCTCGAAAGCGAGATCGGAGACACCGTCGCTCTGCTGCGGCGAACGCCGGTGAATCGCGCCGACTTCGCGTACGCGGCGGGCAAATGGACCGTGAAACAAGTCGTGGGCCATATGATCGACGTCGAGCGCGTCATGTCTTTTCGCGCGCTCTGGTTCGCCCGCCGCGACGTGCAGCCGCTGCCCGGATTCGACGAAAACGCGTGGGTGCCGAGCGGCCATTTCGCCGACCGCTCGCTGGCGGATCTCATCGACGAGTTCCAAGCGGTGCGCGCGGCGACGCTCGCTTTTGCGCGCGGTCTCGATCCTGAGGCGCTCACGCGCCGCGGAATCGCGAACGGCGCCGAGATCAGCGTGCGCGCGCTGCTGTACATCATCGCGGGCCACGAACGACACCACGTAGGCCTGTTCAAGGAACGGTACTCGCTGTCGTAGTCGGAGTTCGGGGGGGGGGAGGGGAGGAGCAGGAGGCACTATGAGCCGCTCGTGGGTGTACTCGGAAGGCACGCGGGCGCTGCGTTATTCCAGCGCGTCGTTCAGCACCGTGTTCCACGTCGTCGTGATCGCCGCGTGGGTGATCGCCACGCTGCCCCCCGACGGCCTGTTGACCAAAGGGTTTGAGAATCACTCGTTTCCGGTCTATCGTCCGCCGCCGGATCGCGTGCCGACGCAGGCCGGCTCCAAGGAGTCGGTCCGTTTCATCAAGCTCGCGCCGATCGGCGTCGGGCTCGGCGACGGAGCGCACACGTTTGGCAACGCCAAGCCGACGCCCGTCGTGAAGGACACGGTGGCGAACTCGGGAAAGGACTCCGTTACCACACCGCCCGCTCCGGTGACCAAGGGCCTGGACTCCGTCTACTCCGTGCTCGACGTCGACGTCGCGGTCGTTCGCTCGGCGAGCAGCGCGGCGCCGGCGTACCCGCTCAAGCTGCTCGAGAAGCACGTCCAGGGATTTGTGAACGCGCAGTACATCGTCGACACGACCGGCTTCGCGGACACGACGTCGTTCACCGTGCTGCAATCCACGAATGCCGAGTTCACCACGGCCGTGCGCGACGTGTTACCGTACATGCGTTTCCAGCCGGCGCGCATCGGAACGTCGAAGGTGCGTCAGGTCGTCCAGCAGCAGTTCACGTTCAAGATCAACGAACCCGTGGAAGCGACGAAGCCGGGACCGAAGAAGCCGTGAAGCATACCGTTCGTCTGAAAGACGTCATCGTCGGGCATTCGGACCTCGAGCATATCGAGCCGGGCACCGGCCGCGCCTGGGGACCGTTCCGCCCGGGACTCGGCTACGATCTCGTGCAGCCGGTGTTTCGCTTGTTCGCGCGCGCGGTTCCACATGATGGCTCGCCGCGCGACGACGCGATGTTGTCGCGTTATCACGACGCGCGCGACAAGCTCGACTTGTTGCTCGAGGACCAGAGCGGCAAACGGATTTCGACGAGTACGATTCACATCGCCGACTACACGGTCGAAGCGGGCGAGCGCGCCATTCAGCTCGACGTCTTGATCCGCGACGAGACCTACTGGCGCCATCGATTGTCGAGCGCGTGACGCGTCTCACATAGCGGACGCGGCGCGACCATTGCAACCAGACCCGGCAACGTTCACGGGAGGTTGCATGAAAAAGCTCAGCTCGCTGGCTGCCGCCGCGGCTCTCGGCGTCGCGTCGCAGGCGCCGGCTCAGACATTTGGGGACGCGTCCGCGTACGTGGCGCTGATGCGCACCGCGGTCGCCGGACTTCCACCGATCGCGACCAGCACGATCCTCGGCGAACGCCAGAACGGCGCCGCGTTTTCCGCCCGGTACGGGAACGTGTCGGGAGGCGAGATTACGAATTCTCTGAACAATTTCACCGCGACGGCCGTTCTTTCCGGCGGCGGCGCCTCGAGCGTCTCGCTCACGGCCGGCGCGTCGACTCCATCGCGAGGCTCGACGGCGCTCGTCCTCGGAATCGGCGGCGACACCCGGCTGAGCGACATCCCGATGAGCGACTCGCGAAACGGGATGCTCCTGCGCGTCGGACTGAACGGCGAGTTCGGCTACTCGAAACCGACGAACGCGACCCTGCTCGCCGGATCGGTCGGACTTCCCCTGTCGCTCATCTCACGCGGGGGGCGCAACGAAATGCACGTCGTCCCGTTTCTCACGCCGGCCTTCGGCTTCGGGGACTTCAACCCGGAAAACGGCGACAGCGGGAGCGGGAGCAAATTCATGCTCGGCGGCGGCGTCGGGATCTTCAACCCGACGAGCTCCGTCGCTCTGAACCTCGCCTTCCAACACGTGTTCGTGGACGGCGGCCAGACGGAGTTCGGCCTCGGCCTCGTTCTCGGCGGCCGATAAACGGTCTTCTTCGTAATCAAGTTGGCGCTCGCGGCGCCCTATGAAGCTGTACCAAACGATACTGCTACGAATTTCGCGGATCGGGCGGATTTCGCGGAACAAACGCTCTGTTCTTTTCACCAAGCTTTGGGCTTGCCCCGGCTCGGTGGACACGGACCTAGGCGATACGTAAGCGAGCGAGTTGTCGTTCGTAGTCGACCGGACTGAGAAAGCCCAGCGCCGAGTGCCGACGTTGGTGATTGTACCATCGATCGATGAATTCCGTGAGCGCGCGGTACGCGTCGGCACGGGTCGCCCAGCGGGCCGAGCGCACCAGGTCGCGTTTCAGGGTCGCAAAGAAACTTTCGACGACGGCGTTGTCCCAACAGTCGCCCGCGCGGCTCATGCTCGCGATGATCCCGTGCGCGCTGAGCCGCGCTTGATAGGCGGCACTCGCGTACTGGACGCCGCGATCAGAGTGATGAAAGAGCCCGGGCGGCGGCCGGCGGAGCACCAGCGCCTGGTTCAGGGCGCGCAGCGTGAACGACTGCTCGAGCGTGCGATCCGCACACCACCCGAGCACCCGCCGCGAGGCGAGATCCAAGACGACGGCGAGATAGAGCCAGCCTTCGCGCGTCGGCAGGTACGTGATGTCGGCGACCCAGACCCGATCGCGCTCGCCATACGCGCTGGGCGCAAAGCGCCGCGCCAGCAGATTCGCCGCGACCGGCTCGCGATGCCCCGACCGGGTGGTGACGCGAAAGCGCCGCGGGGCGATCCCCCGCAGTCCCGCGGCGCGCATCAAGCCGGCAACGCGATTGTGACCGCACCGCACGCCCTGCGCGCGCAGCTCGGCATGGCCCCTCGGCGCGCCGTAGCGCTGGCGACTCGCCGTGTGCACACCACGAATCGCCAGGAGCAACCGCTGATTGGCCCGGGTGCGCGCGCTCACCGGCCGATCGCCGCGCCGCTGCTGCGCCGCCGCGTAAAACCCGGCCGACGACACCCCGAGCACCCGACACATGAGTCGCACGTCGAACGCGCCCTGGTGGCGCGCGATGCAGGCGGACTTCACCGCGACTCCTTCGCGAAGAACGCCGCCGCTTTTTTTAGGAAGTCGCGCTCTTGCCGCAGCCGCTCATTCTCGCGGCGCAATCGGCGACGCTCGGCTTCGGGCGACTCACTGCTCGGCGGCGGCAACGTCTCCACCACCGGATACCGGCGTCGCGTCCCCCCGCCCGGAAAAATCTCTTCCGGACTCGCGCCGGTCGGCGCACCCGCGACCTGCTTCGCCCAACTCCGCAACGCATCCGCCCCGACGTCGAGTTCGTCACTGACGCGTTGCAGCGTGAGCCCAGCCGCGAGCCGCTCGTGCATCACCCGCACGGCTTCCACCTTGAACGCCGGCGGATGGCGTCGACGCGCTCCCTGTCCCATGAACACCTCCCATGATGAGATTGAGGTGTCCACTCAAACGGGGCAACTTCAACCAGCTGTTCAAGATCTGACGGGAGCAGAACCAAGCGAGTACGCCAACCAGTGCCCGTCACCGCAGCGAAAGAACTTCAAACGCGCGACTTGCTCTCCGAAAGCGCGGATTCCAACCGATCGATCAACTCGGCTTGCGCGGAGTTGATTTTCTGCCTGGCGGTCGTGGCGTCGAACCAGGCGCAGCGGTCGATCTCCGGGTAGGTCACCCACTCGCCCGAACCGCGCGGCCACTCGGTTTTGGTGGTGTTGCTCGTGATCGTGCGCGGATCGGCGTCGCCTTCCCAGGCCCACGCGTTCACCGTCTTGCCGGCCTTCTGTTTTACGAAGCCGAGCGGGATGAAGGGCGGGGCCGGAGTGATGCCGGTCTCCTCGACGAACTCGCGCTTCGCCGCGTCGAGAACGTCCTCGCCGGATTCCACGGCGCCCTTGGGGATCGTCCAGGCGCCGCCATCGCGCCCGGCCCAGAACGGTCCGCCGGGGTGGGCGAGAAACACCTCGAGCCCTCTCGGCGTGCGCCGAAAGAGCAAAAGTCCGGAGCTCACCGCCGGTTTGGCGCTCACCGCTCGAAGGTCAACTCGAGTGAGTCGCCGGGCTGTACGGCGTGCCAGCGCGAGAACAGGTCAGCGCGCAGCGCGCGGATTCGGGCGAGTTGGTCGTCGGTCATGCGGAACGTCGGCGTCGGCGTCGCGTGTTGGTCGTAGTACGTCTCGATCTTCCAATTGAAGTCGTCGGCCGTCGCGCGCGTTCCCGTCGCGCGCTCGACGTCGAAGAACCCGACCAAAACTTCAGCCAGCCCCGCCTCTTCCGGCAACTGCCTGCCCATGCCCGGTTCGGCGAACCGCGTGATGTCCCAGCCTTCGGCGAGAAGGCCGTAGAATGCGCGTTTGAACCCGAGCACCGTCTCGACAGCGTAGTGCGTCAAGTCGTGCAAGGGGAAAAAGCCGCCAAGCTGACCGTCCTGGCGCTGCCATGTCGTGGATCCGTCCGCGCGTACACAGCTGAGCGCGGCGGCCCCATCCGTTTTCTTCTTGATGCGGATCGACAGGTCAGGCATTGGCGGACATTCGGCCGGCACGGGCTCGGCGGTGACTCGTCTCCCACCGATGACCGATGGCCAATCCGATCACCGATCCGACGATCCCACCTGTGAGCGCCCCGACGGCCGTCGCCACCTCGAAATCGATCAGTCCTTTGGTCACCACGCCGCGACGCATACCGAACAATACGACGCTCCACGTCGCCGCGCCCCACCAGAGCCCGCAAAAAACGGCGGTGCCGATTGCCCAGCCGTGAATCAGGGAAGCCCGTCGCGGCTCGTAGAAGTTGTTCGCGAGGGTGCCGAGTTGTCGTTGTGCTTCGCGCCAACCGGAATCACGACCCCAACCCGATCGCAGGATGATCAGGGACACGATCGTCGCTCCTTCGGCGAGCCAGAGCGTCTTGGTCTCACTCGCCGGAAGGAGCGCGTGCGTTTTCGTTTTCTGGAGCGCGAGGACGAGCGTGTTCGCCGCCAGCACGACGAACGGGAGAATTCCTCCCGTCCAGCCGCGCTGGCGGTCGTCGGTCACTTCCCGTTCGTCGTCATCACTGGCGGCGCCTGCTTGTCCCACACGAAGCGGTGCAGGAAGTCGCTGCTGCGGCTGAAAATGTCGATCCAGCGGCTGTGGATCAGCGACTCGTGGACGTCGTCCGGAATGACGGTGAGCTCGTAATACACGCCGCGCGCGCGCAACAAATCAACGAGACCGACCATCTGCGCGAAATCGACGTTGCGGTCGTCGTCACCCTGCTCGAGAAACACCGGTGATTTCCAGCCGTTGATGGCGCCCACGGCGGACGATCTGAATGCGAGGCTCGTCGTGTCCTGCGCATTACCATAGATGTGCACGCCCGCGAGATCGACGCCAGCCACGAACATGTCGGAGTTGCGGGCGAGCGCCTCCGCGGTGAGCAGACCGCCGTACGAGAGACCCCAGATGCCGACGCGGTTCGGATCGACGTCGGGGCGGCTCTGCAAATACTTGCCGCCGGCGACGACATCTTGGTACTCGGAGTTACCGCGTCCCTCTGTGTTCGGCGCGCGCTGGAACGAGCGTCCGTAGCCGACGCCGCTCCGGTAGTTGATCGACATCACGATGTAGCCCTGCGACGCGAGCCACTGGTTGTACGCGTACGCCCAGTGATAGAACTGCATGTAGTGGTACGCGGGGAGCATCTCGCGCGACGGACCGCCGTGCACGAACACGATCGCCGGCCGCTTTTCACCCGGCTTGAGGTCTTTCGGGAGGAAGAGCTGGTTGTGGATCTCGAGGCCGTCGGCTGCCTTCGTGAGCACGATCTGGGGCGTCACGTGCGCGGCTTGCGGGAAATCCTTCATCAGCGTCGGGAAGACGATCTTCGTGCTGCCGCCCGCCGTCGGCACGATGCCGATTGACGCCGGCTGCGCGGCGTTGAAGTACAGCACTGCCATTTGTTTTCCGGATGCGAGCGGCGTCGGCGAAACCTCGACGCCATCGTCGGTCGAGATCTGCACCGGCGTGCCGCCGGACGTCGGCACGGCCCAGATGTGCCGCTTCTCGATGTCCTTGGCGTTCGTGCAGTAATAGAAGGTCTTACCGTCCTTCGAGAACGCAGTGGTCACGAACGTACGATCGGCGACGCTGTCGTTGATCAGGCCGTCGGTCGTCGTGAGGAGCACCGGCTCGGGCTGCGGATTGTCGATGCTGACCGAGAAGTAGCGATCCCACTCGTCGTTCGGGCGCTGCGACGTGAACACGACGTGGTCGTCGGCCCACTGGAACGAGTTGATTCCGTTGAACGTCCGGTCGTTCGGCTGGTTGTGCCAGAATTCCTTCGCCTTTCCGGTCGCGACGTCGGCGATCATGAACGAGATCGTGTAGCCGCCGGGAAACGCCGCTCGGCATAGGCCGTCGATGTGCACTACCGAATCCGGTTCGCCGCCTCGACCGCCCGCGAATCCCGCCGCGGCGCCGCCGCGTCCACCGCCGCCCGCAGCCGGAGCCGGACATCCGCTCGGACCGGCCGGCGCCTCACCACCCGCGTTACCGGCGCCGCCTCGACCACCGCGCCGCCCGCCGCCGCCACCGCCAGGCGCGGGAACCGCTGCCTGACCGAAAGGCGTGTTCGCCGCCACCTGCTGGCCGAACGGCGTGCCCGGTCGGCGAATGAACGCGATCCGCTTGCTGTCCGGCGACCACACCGGCCCGCCGTCCATGTCCGTGCTCGGCGCGAGGAAATCGACCTTTCGAGTTTTCGCATCGTACACGGCGATGAACGCGTGGTTTTCACGCGTGCTCACGAACGCGAGCTTCGCTCCATCGGGCGACCACACCGGATCGCTCTGACGTCCCCATTCCTTGATGAACGGAACGCCTGCTGTGTCCATCGCCGACGTGACCGGGCGCGAAGTCTTGGCGCGATACAGCTGGCCGTCGCGCGCGAACACGACGTACCTGCCGTCGGGCGAAAGCGTCGGCGAGCCGCCGCGACCGCCGCCGCGGCCGCCCGTCGCGGTCTCGGTGTTCTCGATCGAGGCCAAGCGCCAAGCGCCCGTGCCGTCGGTCTTCGCGGCCCAAACCGATCGGTCTGGTCCGCTTGGGTCGTGCGACGGGTTCGCGACCCAACCCACGCGGTTCTGACCCGAGCCCCGGACGAAGATCGCCATCGTTCCGTCGTCCGAGAGACGCACGGAGCTGACGTCGACGCCGTCGTCGTCGAGGAACTTTGTGATTCGCACCCCTTTGAAATCCGGCGCCGCGGCCGTGTAGACGTTGCGCATGCCGCGCTCGTACACGACGTACGCGATGCGGTCGGCCTTGCGCGCCGCGCCCAACTCGAGCGGCGACGCCGGCGACAGAAACTGATCGATCGTGTAGCCCGTCGCCTTGGCGGGAGCCGCGGCGGTCGCCGCTGCCTTCGCCGGCGACTTCTTCGCCGCGGCACCGTTGGCGGGGGGGGCGGGTGAGTCGAGCTCCGTCGCCAAGGCGCCTAACCCTTTGCCGAGTTTCGAGCCGATTCCTTTCATCGGCTTGATCGGGTTCTGCGCGCCGAGCGGCATCGCGAGTGCGAGCGCGGCGACGGCGATGATCGAGTTCCTGCGAGCGGTCAGCGACATAGGGGCTCCGGAGTGCGGAGTGCAGGGAACTGAGCGGAGTTCGGGGTGCGGGGACCGGGGCGTCGTGCGCGAGTCAGCCCCCCCATGCAAGCAAACGTGCAAAAGTTCTGTCTCGTTGCGTCTAACCCATGATTCTGCGGCCGGAAACCGCCGGCCGCCAGTTTCGATACATACTATGGCGTTGCCCGGTCCGCCGCCGATCCGTCAACCTAAGCCAACCCGCTCGGAACAACGCACGTGCGTCCTGGACATCGATTGCTCGGCTGGGGCTACGCTTTCACCTGCGCGGCTTTGGTCGCGCGCGCCCGGGTCGCGCGAATGACCGTGGGAAGCTCCGTCTACGCGGCGCCCAGCACGAGCGAGGTCGAGTGGTTCCGGCAGGTGAAGCCGTACTGCAACGCGGTCGAGGTTCAGACCGTCGCCGCGCGCATGTCGCCTCCGGCGACGGTCGCCGGCGCCGGATACCACGCGGCCTGCTTCGCGCTCGCCGGCCGCATCGACGATGCGCGCCGCATCATCGACAGGCTCCCGGCGAACGACCGTTACAAGGCTGCCGGGATCGTGTTCGACGTCGGTCACCCGGTCGCCGACGCGGGCGATGACCGCTCGGCGGGCCCGATCATGGAGATGGTGGTCGACTATTGGCCGAACCACTACATGGCGCTCTATCACGCGGGGATGGCCGAGTACATGCTCGGCCAGCGCGACCTGTCGAAACACAACCTTCAGGAATTTCTAAAGTACTACCACGACCACGACGGCTGGACGGACAACGCTGTCCAGGTGCTGAAGCGTCTCGATGATCCCAACGCGGCACCGATGAAGCGTCCGATGGAGCCACCGGGATGACGGTAATCATGAATTCTCGACCGGCACGCCCGACCTGGACGAAGGCGACGACCCTGATGTTTCTCGCGGTGGTGCTTGCCGGGATGGCCGCCTCAGTCACCGTGTCACAGGTCTTCTTCCTGACGACCGTACTCGTAGTGGGCATTCTCACGCGCGCGGCTCGGGCGGAGGCCGCGGCGATTGCTCCCCCGGCGGCGAAATCGGAGTTCGTCGACTTTCCCGACGACCTCAGGCCCGTGGTCGCCCGCGCGATGTCCGCGCTGCCAGACGGTGACGCTCGACGCCTCCTGCTCGGCGTCATCGTACAGGCGCGCCCGATCCTCGCGTCGCGCTCGACGACATTTGACCCAGCGGCCGAGTCGGCGTCGCGCACCAACGTCGAAGCTCTCGTTGCCGCTTGCTGCGGCACAGCGATCGACCTCGCTCGCCTGGACGCCGCGTCGTCGACCAAGCGGTCGACGCCGTCGGATTCGACGCTCGATGCCCGCTTCGCGTCAGCGCGCGACATGCTCGTGAAGCGAATGTCCGACGCGACCGCCGCGCTGACCGCGCTCTACGCCGCCGGGCTCGAGCACGGAACGCCCGCCTCGAATCGCGTCGCCGAGCTGGCGAGTGAGGTCGGTGCCGACGCGAAGGCTCGCGGTGCCGCCGCGACGGAGATTGCGGAGCTGTTGGGGAACGGGTAGGCCGGTGGGCGGGGGGCCGGGGACGGACAACAACGACTACGGGCGGACGCTTCCGGCGCTCAAACGTTGGAGCAAGATCGCCGCGCGTTTGGTGAGCGGAGCGAGCATGCGCAGATCTGCCGTCTCCTTCTCCGTGTGGTCGTCGTGGCCCGACAACCCGACGCCGTCGATGATCATCGGCACCTTTGACGCGACGAACGACACGTCCGCCGCGCCGGCGCGTGACGGATCGACCGCAACTACGGGCCCGAACCCGAGGTCGCGGCTCGCCTGGTCGTAAAGCGCGAGAAGCCGCTTGTTGCCCGCCGTCGGGGCCATCGGCGGATAGCCCTCGTCGAAGTCGATCGTGGCCGACGTCTTCGGCAGATGCTTGGCGACGATCTCGCGCATCGTGCGCTCGGCTTTCGTCTGTTGTTCCGGCGACAGTGTGCGAAGGTCGCCCGTCACCTCCATGTGCTCGGCAACGACGTTGCGCTTGCCGGCGATGCTCCCCTCGGTGCCCGTGGTATCGACTTTCACGAGCGTGCCGCCCGCGGCGAGACCCGGGTTGAACGTGAGATACGCCTCCTTCGACAAACGGGTGTAAAACTCGGAAAGAATTCTCGACGCTTCGTACACCGCGCCGGCGCCGACCTCCGGCTTGAAGATCTGCGACGAGTGAGCGGGGTTACCCGTCGTGTGCAGGTTCCACGAGCCGGCGCTGCGTCGAGAGATGACCGCGGTCTTCGGATCCGCTGCGCCGTCCTCGAAGCCGAGGGCGTATCGCGCGCCGGTCGAGGCGTCGACGAGCGCGCGACGCGCCGCCTCGAGCGGACGACCCGCTTCTTCTTCGTCGCCGTCGAACACGACGGCCACGTTTGCCTTGTCCAACTGCCCCGCGTCGGCGAGCGCGCGCAGCGCGTAGAGGAGTATGACGTCGCCGCCCTTCATGTCGATCACGCCGGGACCGCGGGCCGTCGAGTCGTTGATGCGCTCGAACTTCTGGAACGGGCTCGAGGGCTCGAACACCGTGTCGAGGTGTCCGATGAGCAGGATCTTGGGTCCCGGACCCGGGTGCTCGGCTACCAGATGTCCGGCGCGATTGAACCCGGCGCCCTCGACCCAGCGCGTTTTGAATCCCAGCGCGTCGAACTGCGCCCGAAGCGCGTCGCCGACCTGACGTACGCCCGCGAAGTTCATCGTGCCGCTGTTTATGTTCACGATTCGCTCGAGCAACGCGAGCGATTCGTCGCGATGGGCATCGACGGCGCGGGCAATGGCGCGTTCGGTCGCCGAGAGCGACGATTGTCCGTCGGCCGAACCGCCGGAGGGAGCCAACGGCGACACGGCGATCGCGGTAGACCAGAGCAGGGCCAGACGCACGGTGAAGGGGCGCATGACGGGCAATTTATCGAAGACTCTCGTTCATCGTATGCGACCCTTCGCCCTCGTTGTGGCGGCGGTCGTCTCCGCGTGCGACCGCGCGGCGAACGGAGGCACCGAACGGAACGCGTACGTCGACACCGACTCGATGGGGGTGCAGCCGACGGCGATTGCGACGGTCCCGCTTCACGCCCGCCCCGAGTTGCTCGAGAACTCGGTCGCAGTGATGAGTCGAAGCCAGCCCGGCGTGTTCTACTCGATGAACGACTCCGACAACGAGCCGCTCGTCTTCGCCCTCGATACCGCGGGCAACGATCGCGGACTCTGGCGTGTGAGCAACGCGTCGAACATCGATTGGGAGTCTGCGTCACTCGGTCCGTGCGGCGACACGGCGCACGCGTCGACCTGTCTCTACATCGGCGACACGGGCGACAACGAATCTGTCTACCCGACGCGCGCCGTCTACCGCGCGGCCGAGCCGACCGCCGCGCAGTCCGCGGGATTCAATGGAGCTTTCGCCGCCGACAAGCTGACCTACGTCTACGCGGACGGTCCGCACAACGTCGAAGCGATGTACGTCGCGCCGAATGGCGACATGTTCCTCATCGCGAAGTCGCCGCTGCGCGCCCGCGACGGCCATCTCCGCCCCGCGCTCGTGTACCGATTGTCCGCGCAGGCGTGGAGCTCGACGAAAGCGATCGCCGAGCTCACCGACAGCCTCTCGATCGTTCCCGGCTCCGCCCCGCTCCGCGTGGTCACCGACGCGGCGCTGTCACCCAACGGCCGTCACCTCGCCGTGCGCACATACGAACAAGTCTTCGTCTACGCGACTGATTCCGCCACGGGCCGCGTCAACCACTCCGTTCCTCCGTCGATCTGCAACATCGTCGCACTCGGCGAAGCGCAGGGCGAAGGCATCAGCTGGGTCGACGACGACGGCCGTTTCATTTTCACCAGCGAGGGCGGAGCGTCGCCGCTGGTGATCGCGAACTGTCCGGTGCCGGCTGGGAGGTAGACAGGTGGACGGGTTGACAGGTGGACGGGAACGACACGACGAATATCACGCCTTGTGACCTAGGCTTTACCGGCCCACCGGCCCACCGGCCCAGCGGTCAATGCGGCCACGCCCCCAACAGCCGCCTGACCGCAATGATCTGCCCGACGTGATACGATGTATGATCGACGGCGACGATTACGGTACGCAGATACGTCTGCCCGGTGCCGTGGGGAATTCTGGTGGTGAGATCGCGGGGATCGTTGATCGTGAAATCGGCGAGGGCTTTGGTTTCGCGATGGATAGCCGCCACGCAGGCAGCCCACGCGGCGTCGTCCTTCGGCGCGGGTGACTTCGGCCAGTAGTCGTCCGGCCACTTGGGCTCTTCGTACCTCTCGTTCGTGCAGAACTCCAGCAAATCGTGCTGCGTCGCTCGAATGTGGTCGAGGAGCTCCCACGCCGAGTGCGGGAAGTTCGGCGGACGTGTGCCGCGAAGTTCCGGCGCGAGCCCCTCGATCGCGTGGTCGAGCGACGCATGCGCCTGCTCCCAGTCGAGCGACGACGCGACGATACGGCGCCATGCTTCGGTTGATGCCACCGTTCCTCCTTGCCAGAGCGGAAAATGACCTACGGCAGCCGAATCGGATCGTGGACCGCTACCGCGGATCCGTCGGCGAAAAACGCGGACGCTGGTTGAGCGGCGAAAGTCTCCGCGAACGTCGCACCGAACGCGCGCGCGACGTTGCCCACGAGTGCACCCCGTTCGATTCGACCGACCTGCCACACCGGATGAGCGACGTGATACTCCACAGTTGATCCGTCCCGCTGCTTCGTGTAACCCCAATGTCGCTGGGTCATGAAGGCCTCATCGGAGCCCGCGGCGGGTATTTGCGTGCGGCCGAGCCCTTCCGCGACGACGGCTCCGCTCGCGCGCGCGTGGCGTCCCCACCGGTACTCGGCGCGCCGCTGTCCGGGATTCAGCTCGAGAGAATGCGACATCGAGACCGTTCGGTACGGCTCGTTGTAGATCGCCCGCGCCGCGACCGCGATTTGGATTCGCGGCACCAGCTCGCGAATGAAGGTCACGGCGTGGCGCTCCTCGCCGTGGACGACTCGCTGCACGTAGAAGCGAAGATTCACTTCCTCGAACGTGCGATGAAATGGAATCGCGATTCCGCGCACGCGCGTGTTCGCGAACATGAAGCCGACTACGCTCACGTACGCCTCTCCCCGCAAGAGATGGAGCTCCGTTCCTTTCGGAACGAGGGACTCGAGAACGCCCCGCGGCACCACGTAGTTGAGCAGCACGAGATTCAGCCACTCGGCCGTGAGAAATACCGGGGCCTCCTTCACATCGCGTTGAGCGGTCGGCATGTGTATCAACAATCATCTCATCCGTTTGTGTTCGTCAAATCCGTTCTGGTCCGCGTACACCCTGTTGATGCCTGCGCGGCGGTTTGGACTTGCCCGCCAAGGCGGGCATCAACAATTGAAACACGGACACAAACGGATCCAACGGAAACAAACGGAGACTGCACTTCAGAATTGAAACGGCGCGCAAAGAGCAGACCTCAACAGGGACGCCGTCACAAGCGTATTTTTGCACAGTCGCTCACTTCCAGCTCCGTCCGAGGCATCAATGTCGACTCGCTTCCCGCCGTTGGCGGTTCTCTTCCTTACATCCTTCTCCGTCGCGGCGGCCGCCCAGCAGGCAGAGCGCATCGATTCCGCGATGAACGCAAAGATCAGGGCGGAAGGGATGGATCGCTCGAAGATCATGTGGATCGAGCACTTTTTGACCGACGTCTACGGCCCGCGTCCGATCGGATCGCCGAATCAAGAGGCGGCGGCGAAGTGGGCGGTCAAGACGATGACGAGTTGGGGCATGCAGAACGCGCATCTCGAGCCGTTCACCTGGCGGGGCGTCGGCTGGCTGCCGGGACGCGCCGAGGGATTCATCACGTCGCCCGTGCACGCGAACCTCAAGTTCGAGGCCGTGCCGTGGTCGCCGTCGACGAAAGGCACCGTGAAGGGAGAGGTCGTGAGCCTCGTGCCGCCGGAGACGCCGACCGAGCAGGAGCTGGCCGGCTATCTCGCGCCGTTCGCGCACAGGGTGAAAGGCGGCATCGTCATGGTCGGAGCTCCGCCGGCCGTTCCCGTGAACTTCAACGAACGCGCGAAGCGCACCCCCGACGACCAGGTGCGCGAGCGCTACGCGCCTCAGGATCCGACGCAACAGGGCCGCGGTGGTCGTGGCGGCGGCGGTCGCGGCGGCCGCGGCAACCAGGCGCCTCCACCCGAAGGGCATCTCTCGGCCCAACAGGTCAATCAGCGGATCGGCCAGTTCTTGCGCGACAATCCTCCCGCGCTTCGCCTCACCGCGCAGGGCCCCGGCCGAATTCCAGGTGTGATCGTGGCGCAGAACGGCTCGGGGCAAATCTACGACGACACGACGCCGCAGCCGCCCGCCGTCATTCTTCGCACCGACGACTACGGCCGGATCTTCCGCATCATCGCCGACGGGGGGGGCACTCCGGTCACCGTCGAGTTCACCGTGTCGAACCAGTACTTCCCGCAGGGAAAGACGTCGTACGTGACCGTCGCCGAGATTCCGGGAACCGACAAGGCCGACGAAGTGGTGATGATGGGCGGCCACCTCGACTCGTGGACGAGCGCGACCGGCGCCACCGACAACGCCATCGGCTGCGCGATCATGATGGAGGCGGCCCGGATCCTCGAGGCGGTCGGCGCCAAGCCGCGCCGCACGATCCGCGTCGCCCTGTGGAGCGGCGAAGAGGAAGGGCTGCTCGGCTCATTCGCCTACGTGAAAGACCATTTTGGAAGCGCCGAGTCGCCGGGCAAGGACTTCGGCAAGATCGACGCGTACTGGAACATCGACGACGGCACAGGTCGCGTGCGCGGCGCGTCGATCTTCGGGCCGCCGCAAGCGGCGGTGATCCTCGCGCAGTATCTCAAGCCGTTCGAGGACTGGGGCGTCTACGGCGCGACGCCGTCGACGGCGCGCGTCGAGGGCGGCAGCGACAACGGTGCGTTCGCCGTGGCCGGGCTCCCCGGCATCGGTACGCAGCAGGATCCGATCGAGTACAACAGCACGACGTGGCACACGAACCTCGACACGTACGAACGCATCGTGCCCGAGGACGTAATGCACAACGCCGTCGTAAGCGCCTCGGTGATGTGGGGTCTCGCCAATCGTGACGAGATGCTGCCGCGGTTCGCGCCGAGCGAAATGCCTGCCGTTCCAGCAGGAAGAGGAGGAGGACGGGGTGCGGGGACCAACGGCCCCTCCGCGGTGCCGCACGTCTACGCGCTCGTGAAGGGGAAGCCGCTCACCGTGCGCGCACCGGGACTCGTCGAGATTGAAGGACGTGGCGGCGCCAACGCTTTGGCGTTGACCGCGGCGATCGTCACGAAACCGGCGCACGGAAAACTTGCCGTGAATCCGGACGGCGGCTTCACCTACATGCCGAGCCCCGGGTTCACGGGAACAGACTCGTTTACCTACACAGTCACGACCGGCGGTGCAACGAGCGAGCCGGCGACGGTCATGTTGGTGATCAAGTAGCGCCGGTCTCCGACTGGCGAGTTGACCGTCGCGTCCAATTTGTTGATGCCGTCCTGGCGCTACCGGCCACACCTCTGAAAGCGGTCGGCTACAGCGCACTCGCCGCGGCTTCGGCACGCTTGAGCACGCGTTGATCCTCGAGTCGTTTTCCAAACTCCGCAAACTGCGGCGTCGGTCCTCGCCATTGTAGGGCCGACACGTTGCTGAATAGCGGTGCATCGGTTCGAAGCGTCGCGAGGGTCTTGAACAGCAGCGCCAGCTCACGCTTCTCGCCTTCGAGCACGTCGGCCGGAAAATCCTCGAGCGGTCCGTGGCGATTGATCAAGCGCGCGGCGGTCACGGCGCCGATTCCCGGGAGACCCGGATAACCGTCCGCGCTGTCGCCGACGAGCGCGAGATAGTCGGGAATGAAACGAGGCTCGACGCCGAACTTCTCACGCACGCCGGCTTCGTCGCGAATCTTCTGCGACTTGCGGTCGACCTGCACGACGCGGTCGCCGACCACGCACTGCGCGAGATCCTTGTCGGGCGTCCAAATGGAGACCTTCAGCACCGTCGGAGCTTTCGCCGCGATGTGCGCCGCCGATGCGAGTGCGTCGTCGGCCTCCAGCTCGACCATCGGCCACGTCGCGACGCCCATCGCCTCGAGCGCGTCTTCCAGCGGACGAAACTGGGTCCACAGCGCGCGGTCGATTCCGGCACCTGTCTTGTAGCCGGGCCAGAGATCGTTGCGGAACGACTCGATCACGCGGTCGGTCGCCACGCCGATGTGCGTTGCGCCTCCCTCGATCATCTGCAGCACGGTATTCAACACGCCGACGGCCGCGCCGTACTTCGGATCTTTTCCCTCGGCGAATCTCCGCAACCCGTAAAAGTGGCGGAACAGCTCATACGTGCCGTCGATGAGATGGACGATCATCTAGGACGGCAACTTCATCAGGCGGAGCGTGACGAGCAGCGGAATGACGACGGCCACGAGCGCCTCGCCCGCGATCAAACCCGACGCGATCGGAATCGAGTAGCGCTCGTGGCTCTCCGGCCTAACCAGCTTCCAGATTCGATCCGCGACAGCGCCGACAAAAATCATCGTCACCGCGCTGAAGGGAATCAACATCGCGATGCCCATGCCCGTCGGCGACGGCAGGAACTTGTGCCATTCCTTTCTCAGCTCGAGGATCGTGAGAATCGTGCCGACGACCACGCCCGCGCCGAATGACTCCTTCATCCACGTCCAACGCATCGCCGCCGCCGGCGTGAGCGTCGCCGCCCCGAGATCCTGCGTCACGATCTTCGCGAAGCCGACCCACCGCTGCGACGTCGGACTCAAGAGCTGCGCGTGCTCGCCGATGATTCCGTAGGTGTCGCGCAGCAGCGGATACATGTACGCCAGCGCGATCGCGCCGAACGGCACCGCCAGCAGCTGCATGTAGGTGAGGATGCGCGGCGTCGAGTTGATCATCTGACCGGCGCGGAAGTCCTGCATCAACCCCTCGGACTCGGCCGCGACGGCGCCGGTGATGCCGCTCGACACCATGCTGGCCCGCAGATCCCCCGGCGCAAGACCGCCGAAGATCGCTTGTACGAGATTGACCATCGTGCTGATCGGCCCCCAGTTCGTCTCGCCGAGCACGCGTAGGGCGACGAGACCGAGCGGCACGGAGAGCGCGATCGCGACGACGGATTGCCACACGGGCGTGTGAAAGAACGCGCTCTGCACGAGGATGAGGAACACCGTGGACGCGCCGGCACCGATGAGCACCCATCGCAGCGGGAGATCGCCGCTCGTGCCTTTCGCGGTGAGCCCCTTGAACGACTTCGCGAGCACGCGCCAACGGAGCGCGAGTCCCGCGATGCCGCCGGCGATGAGCATTCCCACCGCGAACCACATCACAGTGAGCAGAATGTCCACGCGCTTCGCGTCCGGTGCGATGAGGCCGTGCGACAACAGCCACGGCGGCGCGAGAATCCAGCCGATCACGCCGCCGATGAACATGCTCGTGCTGATTCGCAGTCCGATGATGATCCCGGACCCGATGTTCAGGAACGAAATGCCGAACCCGATGCCGACGCGCGCCGAAAACGCGTTGACCGTTACGGGAATCGTGTCGACGATCCACTGAAGCTGCGTCGCGAGGAACGTGAATCCCGAGACGAGCAGCGCGCCGACCATCGCGAACGCCGACTTGCGCGCTTGCGGGCCGTGCGAGTCGAGCATGATCAGCGTCTCGCCCGCGGCGACGCCATCCGGGAACGGTAGGTCTTCGTCTTCAATAAAGTGCTTGCGCAGCGGCACGGCGAGAAAGACACCGAGCAAGCCTGACGCCGACAGCCAAACAAAGGTCTGCATGCGCGACAGGTGCACGTCGAAGCCGCTCGTCGGGTCGGCGCCCATGATGTCGAAGGCGGCGAGTAGCCAGCATAGAAACGCGATCTGCCCCGCCGTCGTGCCCGCTGTCTGCACGACGTTGTTCTCCCAGCGGTTGTAGTTCCGCGTGAACAGTCCCAGCGCGAGGAAGCCGAAGAACGCCGAGACGACGGAGATGTTGGGACCGAACCCGAACTTGAGGACGACGTACGGATACGACGCCCCGATGACGAGCGCGACGACCAATCCGACGATGATCGAGCGCGGCGAAAACTCTCGAACGTCTGCGGGTTTCTGCTGAGTCGAAGCGGGCACGTATCAGCTCGGCGTCGAGTGTTTGGGAAATGCCGCGAAGAAGTCCGGCGACGTTATCGGTGGCAGCCCATCGGCGCTAGCGAGCGGGCTCGTCCAGTGTTCGCCCACCAAGCGCAAGAATATGCAAAAATTTCGGGGCAAATTAGTTGTCGCGTGCATGATCGGCACGTCATCTGCCTGCCGGGCCTTTCCGTAACTACCCCAAACCAAAGGCGGAGGCAACCATGGATACGAAGATGCGAGCTCTACCGGTCATGCTCGCGACGCTGGCGCTCACCGTTGGCTGCTCGGAGCGACGCACACCGGTCGAGCCGGGCCACGCATCGCAGGAAGCGCATCAAGGAGCACCGACCGGATTCACCGACGGATGGGAGAACGGCAAGACCGTTTCGTTCTTCTACAGCAAACCGTTCTTCTGCGCCGAGCCGCCCGAGAGCGGCGCGCCGAGCGAATGCGAGATCGGTGAAGACGGCACGATCGATCCGCGTCCCGGAAAGATTCCCGTGCTCTACGTGATGACGCCGATGGGCTTCTCGCCTCCCGTGTCCACGCTGCAGTGCCCGATCGCGGGAAACTGCATCAACCATCCGTCGACGATCGATTTGTCGCGTGTGCTCGGGCCCGGCTTCGCGGACGTTCTGCTGCCGCCGCACAGCCACATCATCGATTCGGATCTCGCCGAGTCGCAGGCCGACGGCGGTCAAGCGGGGTGGTGGGAGATCCACGTCATCGGCGTGAAGACGCTCGCCGCGTGGAACGCGATCGTCGCCGGGAAGAGCCTCGCGACCGTGCGCGCGCTCCAAGCGTCGGGAAGCGATCTGACAACCGACATCGAGTCGAACTCATACCTGTTCTTCAACGTTCGGCCGAAGACATGAACAACCAGCCAACGTCATCGCGCGACCGGCGTGCGGCGCTGGTCGCGCTCGTGGGCGGCATGCTCGTTTCCCTTGGTTCGCTGTTGCCATGGATGTCGCTCTTCGCCGGGCTGCAGCGATTCCCAGGCATCCATGGGTTGTACGGCCGACTCGTGTTCGCCGGGGGCGTGCTCGCGGCGCTGGGGGGTCTCGCGATGCTCGCGCGAAACGAGTGGTTCATCCGGCCGCTGGTCGCGTGCATCGGCGTGTCGCTCTCGTTGTTCGCGGCGTGGATTCTCCTCGGCCTGCGCGAGACCACGCGGCGCCTCGAGGATCATCCGATGATCGTCGCGCGGCCGGGACCGGGCTTGTTCGTCGTTCTCGCCGGCGGGCTGACGATCGCCGCGCTGGCATTTCCGAGATCTCGCGCGACGGCGCGTGGAGGGGGGACGTGAAATGAAAATCGGATTCCTTGTCGCCGGCGCCGTTGTGCTGGCGGCGTGTACCGGCGATCGCACGACGGCGTCGAACGCGCCGGCCGTGCCGTTGGAGAGCGCGGGCCCGCTGGATCCGGCCGCGATCGCGGCTGGCCAGGCGATCTTCCGCAACGAGACCTACGGCGACGAAACGTTTTGGACGGATACGCTCGGACTGCACGAGGTGATTCGCACGTCGGTTAGTCCGAACACGGCGCTCGGCGTCGGTCTCAAGGTGGACGTCGACGCCCTGCCGCCCGACGTCAAGGCCGCGATCGCCGGGAAAACCATCGACCTCGACGACCCGGCCACCACCGTCGTGCTGCTCAAGCTCGGCGCGGTACTCGGCGTCATTGGAAAGGTCGATTCGCACAATACACTCACGAGCGTCGGCATTACGTGCGCGTTCTGCCATTCGACCGTCGACAACTCGTTCGCCGCGGGCATCGGTCATCGTCTCGACGGATGGCCCAATCGCGATCTCAACGTCGGCAAGATCATCGCGCTGTCGCCGGTGATCACCGGCGCGAAGCGAGACGCGTACTTGTCGTGGGGACCGGGACGGTACGATCCACGCTTCAACCTCGACGGGATCAACATGCCGGTCTTCATACCGCCGGCCTTCGGTCTTCGCCACGTGAAACGCGAGATCTTCACCGGCGACGACACTATCTCGTACTGGAACGCCTATGTCGCGATCACGCAGATGCACGGACACGGGCATTTCGTCGACGCGCGCATCGGCGTGGACGTCAACAACCCGCCCGACCTCGTATCGTCGAAGCTCGCGGCGCTCCGCACCTATCAGTTCAGTCTCGAAACCCCGAGCGCCATTCCCGGGACGTTCGACGACGACGCTGCAAAGCGCGGGCGAATGGTCTTCAACGGCGTCGCCAGATGTCAGAGCTGCCACGTCGGCTCGGCGCTCACCGATGTGAACCAAGGCGTGTTGCACACACCGGCCGAAGACGGGCAGGATCCGGCGTACGCGCTGCGCAGCGCGACGAAGCTGTATCGAACCACGCCGCTCCGCGCGCTCTGGCATCCGCCGCAGCTCACGGGACCGTATTTCCACGACGGAAGCGCAGCCGATCTCGGCGCCGTCGTCGATCACTATGTGAAGCTGCAGGGGATCGCGCTCACGGCGCGACAACGGGCCGACCTCATCGAGTATCTCAAAACGCTCTGAGCGGTCGTGTCATGCAGGTGGGCGACAGGTACAGCCTGTCGCCCACCCCGCCGAGTCTTTCACTCGATTCGGAGGGCTGCTTTCTTTCTCGAATGCACCCACGACTCTCCGAATTACTCGACTACATCGATCGCCAGGCCGCGGTTCTGCAAGCCGCTTATTCGGCCATTCCCGCCGACCAGCGGACGGTTCGGCCGACCCCGGATCGCTGGTCACCCGCCGAGGTGGTGCATCACGTAGTGATCGTGGAGCAGCGACTGGTCAAACGGCTGCAACAGCTCGCCGAGCAGGCGCGCGCGCTTCCGCCGGAAACGGACACGTCGTCGGTCTTCACGCTGCTCGACCCGAATCGCATCGAGATCCGGAACAACCGATTCAAGACGTCGGAGCTCGGCGAACCGCGCGACACCGACGCAACTCGCGTCTGGTCCGACTTCGAGGCGACGCGCGGCGAGTTGAAGAACGTGATCCGCGCCGCGGACGGCCTCGCGTTGAACGAGGTCTCGGCGCCCCATCCGGCCCTCGGTCCGCTGACCGGTTACGGATGGATCGCGTTCGCGGGCGCGCACGCCGCGCGACACGCGGCGCAGATCACGGAAGACGCGGCGATCGCCTGACCGGCCGCGCTACGGCACCTGTTCGGCGAGCGGCTTGCCCTTCTCGACGATGTAGACGGTGAGGATCTTCACCGGCGTCGTACCGCGATTCGTCGCCGTGTGAATTCCGCCGAGCGTGTTCATCGTCGCCTCGCCCGCCTTGATGGTCACGGGCGGTTTTCCTGCGTGCGTGAGCTCCACCGAGCCGTCGAGAACGTAGGAGAGCTCGATGCCCGGATGCCGGTGCTTTCCGGACGTTCCGCCCGGCGGAATCTCCGAGATTCCCATCACGGCTTCGTACTTCGACGAGGCGGGATCGTCCTGCCGCTGGAGGATCGTTCGCTTGATCGTCGGCTGCTGCTGCGCGGCGAACGCGAGGTGGTCGACCGTCAAGCCGAGCGCGAACGCGGCGACGATCGTGGAGGCAGTGACGAGAGTGCGTCGGGTCATTGGTTGGCTCGATTGGAAGAAGGCTAGCCGATCGTCACGGTGACCGGTGGCCGGTGACCGGAGTTACCGGTACGTAATCGTGATGTTGTCGATGTTCTCACGCAAATGCCGCTCGAGATATCCGACGAACGCGCGCAGCAGTAGCCACTCCGACGATTCGTCCCTCGTGTGAATCTCGGCGACGAGAATGCCGCCCATCGTCTCATCCCACCGAATCCAACCTGGGTATTTGACGTGCGCCAGCTTTCCCTCGGCCTTGCGGCGAAACGCCGTCGGACGCGCGCGCAGCTCGCGGAGCTTCGCCTTGAGCAGCGACTTGAGACTCGCCTCACTGTCAGCCCGCGGCACGACCTGAAGAATCTTCATCGGTCCTCCCGGTGACCCGTTTGACGGACGACGCCGGAACCGCGAGAAATCTGACCTCGGACTCGGAGGTCCGATCGGATTTCTCCCCAGGTGTTCGTCTTAATTAGGGTCGCTGCCGGGCGGCGCGCAAATCAGCCGGGGGCAATCCGCCGCCTATTCTCCGCGCATCGCCACCAACGGGTCGACGCGCGCCGCACGGCGAGCCGGCAGCCAACTCGCGAGCATCGCGACCGCCGCCAGCACGACGACGACTCCGGCGAGCGTGACCGGGTCACGTGCCGTCACGCCGAACAAGAGCGACGCGACGACGCTCCCCGCGGCGAGGGCCGCGATGACGCCGAGCATCGCGCCGGCCGCCGTGAGCGCGAGCCCTTCGCGGATCACCATCGCCGAGATGCGCTGCGTCGTCGCGCCGAGCGCGACGCGGATCCCCAACTCGTGCGTGCGCTGGCTGACGGCGTACGCGATCACGCCGTACAGCCCGACGGCCGCCAGCGCCAACGCCACGAGGGCGAACAACGCGACGAGCGTGGTGAAGAAGCGCGGGCGTCCGACCGCCGACGCGACCCGCTCGGCCATCGTCTGCACCGAGAACACCGGCACCTCGCGATCGAGGTCGTGCACGATCGCGCGCAACGGCGTGGCGAGCGACGCGGCCGACGCGCTCGTGCGCACGACGAGCGCGAGCGAGGAGAACGGGTGTTGGGCCAGCGACGCATACACGGTCGGCAAGGGCGCGCTCTCGAGCCCCTCCCCGTGCACGTCGCCAACGATGCCCACGATCTCGCAGTACGGCTCGTCGTCCCCTTGGCCCCATCCGAGTTTGATGAACTGGCCGATCGGATTGTCGTTCGGGAAGAATCGCTTCACGAACGCCTTGTTGACGAGGTACACCGACGGTGCACCGGGCGCGTCGCCGTCTTGAATCGCGCGGCCCTGCACGACCGGAACGCCGAGCGTCGTGAAGAACGCCGGCGTGACCTGCCGCACTTCGGCGTCGGGCTGGTCGCTCGGCCGCGCGTACGAACGTCCGCGAATTGTGAACGTGAACCCGAAGCCGCCGCCGTCGAGCGGGACGAAGTTCGTCATCGCGGCGCTTCCCACTCCGGGCACGGCGGCGGCGCGCTCGAGCAGCTGTCGGACGAAGATCCGGTCGCCCGTCGAATCGTACTTTGCGACGGGCAGCGTCATCTTCATCGAGAGCACGTTCTCCGTGCGGAATCCCGGGTCGACGGCCATGAGCCGGTTGAAGCTCCGCAGCAGCAGACCCGCGCCGCTCAGCAGCGTGACCGCGAGCGCCAGCTCGCCGATGACGATGACCCGCTTCGCCCGGCTCGTGATCGCGCGGCCTTGCGCACCGCGCCCGCCGCTGCGCAGGGCGTCGGCGACACCGCGTCCGGCGACCTGCATCGCCGGCAACGATCCGAAAACCAGTCCGGCCCCGACGGCAAGGAGCGTGGTCACGGCGAGCGTCCGTCCATCGATCGACGCCTTCTGCACGAGCACGAGGCCGGGCGGAACGTGTCCGAGCAGCACCGTCATTCCGATTTTCGCCAACCCGATCCCGATCGCCGCGCCGAGGAGCGACAGCATGACGCTCTCGGTCATGAGTTGGCGGACGAGCCGTCCGCGTCCCGCGCCGAGCGCGCTGCGGATGGCCATCTCGGTCTCGCGAGCGGATGCGCGGACCAACAGTAGGTTCGCGACGTTGGCGCACGCGATGAGCAGGACCAGCACGACCGCGCCCAGAATGATGTACAGCGGCTTCTCGAGATCGCCGACGGTGTACGCTTGAACGCTCAGGATTTGTGCGCGACGCTCGCGATACATCTCGGGGAACCGGTGCTCCATCGTCTGCGAGATCAGCCGCACCTCGTTGTTCGCGGCTTCGATCGACGCGTCGTCCTTCACGCGCGCGAGGACGCTCATCCACCGCGCTCCGCGGGAGTCGTCGCTCAACTCCTGCGCCGTGAACACTCGCGGCGCCCACACTTCGACGGTGAACGGATACCGCTCCGCCGCGGGCGCGACGCCGATCACGGTGAACGGACGCGAGTTGATGCGCACCGTCTTCCCGATCAGCCGCTCGTCGCCGCCGAAATCGCGGCGCCAGAGCTGTTCGCTCAACACCACGACGTTCGGCGCGCCGTTCTTGTCCTCGCCGTCGCGGAAAAAGCGGCCGAGGAGCGGCTTGACGCGCAGCAGATCGAACATGTTGGCGCCGACTCGTACGCCCTGCACGCGCTCGGCGTCGCCGTGCTCGAGCACGACGTTGGCGGTCCAGCTGTCGATGATCGAGAATCCGACGAAGCTCTTGGCCTGCGTGGGATAGTCGACGATGTCCATCGGCGTCGCCACGTCGCCGTGCCCCTGTTGCGTGAACTTCAGCCGGACGAGGCGGTTCGCCTGCGGGAACGGCGGCGCTTGCAGCAGCACGTGGTCGACGACGGAAAAGATCGCCGTGTTCGCGCCGATGCCGAGTGCCAACGTGATGATCGCGGCGGCGGTAAAGGCGGGTGCGGCGCGAAGCGTTCGCGCGGCGTAGGTGACGTCCTGCCAGAGATCGCGCATGTACTCGCTCCGCCGCTGCGCGGCTTCGGTGTCGGTGTCTACGGCGCCGATGTAGCGGCGCGCGTCGTCGATGTCGCCGAACTCGCGCATCGCTTGCGCGCGGGCGGCGTCGTACGGCAGGCCGGCCGCGACGAGCGCGTCGACCCGCATGTCGAGATGAAACGCGAGTTCCGTCTCGAGGTCGGCGCGGATCTGCCGTCTCGTGCGCCAGGGCAGACGGAAAAACCGGCGGCGCCCTCCTCCCCCCTGCGTCACGTCGGCTCCAGCACCTTGAACACGGCCGCCGCGTAGCGCCGCCACACCGCTTCCTCGGCGCGCAGATGCCGCCGGCCCGCCGCCGTCAGCTCGTAGTAGCGCGCCTTCCGGTTGTTCTCCGAGAGCCCCCACTCGGCGGCGACGAACCCCGCGTGCTCGAGACGATGGAGCGCTTTGTACAACGGCGCGTCCTCGATGTCGATGACCCCGTCCGTGCGCTGCCGAATCGAGCGCGACACCGCGTACCCGTGCATCGGTCCGACGATGAGCGTGCGCAGCACGAGCACGTCGAGCGTGCCTTGAAGAAGGTCCAGCGGTCGCGTTGCCACGTTCGGTTCATCTCCCCGTACCAGGTAATGGGAAGATGAATTCGGGGATGAGCCGCGGCAAGAGCAGCAGGGCGACCCGGCCGAAAATCGCGTCGGGAGGCTGTAGACGCGACCTAGCGCCGGCGCTCGACTGACGCTGCCGCCTGTCCCTGACGCCGAGAGTGGTCGTCCCGCGCAGCGATCCCGTTGAAGCCGATTCCGAACTACGTCTCGGTCGTGAGCCCCAGGTCCTGCAGCAGTCCGTCGCGCAGGTCATAGACCCAGCCGTGGATCGCGAGCGGTTGTCCGCGCGCCCAGGCGTCGCGCACGACCGTCGTCTGGCATACGTTGATCACCTGCTCGGCGACGTTCAACTCGCACAGGCGGTCCTCGCGCGTCTTCTCGTCGATGATCGGGTCCAGCTCCGCGCGGTGCTTGTTGCGAACGTCCTGCACGTGCCGTAGCCAGTTGTCCGCCAGACCGATGCGGTCGTTGCGCAGCGCGGCGCGGACGCCGCCGCAGCCGTGGTGGCCGCAAACGATGATGTGCTTTACCTGGAGCACGTCTACCGCGAACTGGATGACGGAGAGACAGTTGAGGTCCGCGTGGACGACCACGTTCGCCACGTTGCGGTGGACGAACAGCTCACCTGGCGCGAGCCCGACGATCTCGTTCGCCGGGACGCGGCTGTCGGAGCAGCCGATCCACAAGTACTCGGGTGCTTGCTGCTTCGACAAACGCTCAAAGAAGTCTGGATCTCGCCGCGTCACCTCGGCGGACCACGCGCGATTGTTGTCGAAGAGGTGCTGTAGGAGCGGCGTCATCGGACCCAAAGGTATCAGGGTCGCGGTGCGGCGGCCGAGACGGCGGTCATGCGCTCGAGCATCTCCGATTCAGGCGTCGGCCAAAAGACGTTCATCGCGGCGAATTCCTTCGCCTGCGGATAGCGCGAAGCTTCGATGACGCGAGCCGCGGCGTCGAAATCGTAGGTCGTTCGTCGCAGCTCGATAGTTGGGCCGAGGAGGAGCCAGTACGCGCCGCGCTCGCCGAACGGCATGCCGACGCTTCCGGCGTTCACGACGCGCGTCGAACCGAATCGGCGGTCGAACTGCATGTGGGTGTGTCCGCACACGACGATCGGCGTGCCCGCGCCCGCCATCATGGGAAGCACGATGTCGTCCGGCGTGAGGCGCGTGAAGATCTCGACGTCGTTGCGCGGGGTCGCGTGGCAAAAGAGGACGTCGCCGAGTCCGTCGATGGCGACACGGGTCGTGGCCGGCCAGGACGAGATGTGCTCGACGTCGGCCGGTCGCAGTTGCTTACCGGTCCACGCGATGAGGTGCCGGAAGGAATCGGGAAGCAGGCTTTCCGTTCCGCGCAGATGCGCGAGGACTTCCCGGTCGCCGTTGCCCATGATGTAATCCGCCGGCAGGTCGACGCTCGCCAGCGCGTCGAGGCACTCGCGTGGCATTGGTCCCGGAAGCACGTCGCCGCCGACGACGATGCGGTCGACGCGTGCGCGCCGAACGTCGTCGAGCACCGCGCCGAGCGCCGGCGCGTTGCCGTGGATGTCGTACAGCGCCGCGACGCGCACGTCGGCGCTCCGATTATTGGTAAGTGCGACCGTCGTACTTCACGAACCCGGTCTTGTGCCGGCCCGACGGGTCATGATGCGTCCAGTGAACGACGCCGCCCTGAGCGTTCCAGACGTACTCGCCCTCGAAGATGATCGGCGCGCCGGCTTTCAACCCTTCGATCCTCGGCGCGATGTCGATGTTGTGCGCGATGAGCACCGTGGTGCCCGACGGCAATCGCACGATGAAGCGTTGGTGTCGCTCGCCCGCACGGTCGTCGGGCAGGATCCGCGCTACGACGCCGGCCGCGTTGACGGTGACGTCATGTGCGTGCTCCGTGATCGCGCGCGAGATGGTCGGCGCATCGACGATCAGCGAGGCGGCGGCGGCAGGAGGGCCGTCCGTCGAGGGCGTCGAAGCGGGCGATGTCGGTACTGGCGCCGGTGTCGCCGCCGGTGACACTGCGGGCGCGGAGTGCGTGGGACGCGCCCGGTAGATCGCCAGGTAGCCGCACAGGAGCAGGACGGCGAATGCGATCGCCCTTTTCAATCGGCCTCCGCCGCGCTCACGGCCATCCCCGAGGCGACGGTCGATCGTGGGCCGGTCATCGTCAGTGGGCCCGGCCGACAGCCACGGTGACCCCGAAGAAGAACAAGGCTAAGCCGATTACGAAGACACCAATAATGATTGCCATCCGTCGTCGCCGTCGCCCCAACGCCTCCCACGACGGTTCATCGAGGTAGTACGCGCCGGCGGCCCCCTCTCGAATCACCGCGCGCTCGACGAGGATGCGCCAAATCAAGTTGTCGTCCTCGACCCCGAGTGCGCCCGGAGATTGCGCCCGCGGCGGACTCGTCGCGCCGGCGTTGCGAAAATGCTCGACGAGATCCTTCTCACGCTTGATAATGATCGCGGCCGCGGCTGCACCCATGTGTTCACCCGATGAAGAGTCGAAAGAGAAACCCGCAAGTCACTCCCAGCGCGATCGAGCCGCCCTTCAAGGCCCACATCTGCGCCGAGTGCGAAATCTCGCGAAGCGAAGGGGCGAGCGCGTTCAGGACCATGGCGATGCCGACTGCGATGCTGAGCGAGTGATTCAGGCTTCGATGCGAGACACCCGATGATGCGAAAAAGGTGATGACGCCGACCGCGACCGCCGCGATCCTCGCCCAACGATACGGCGCGACGCGGCGCCGTGGCTCGAGAGCGTGATCCACTCGGCTATCTTCCGCCCGGAGCTTTGGGCATTTCCATCTTCTTGAAGCCGTCCACCTTGAACTGGTCGTCGCTCGGGCCTTTCCGCGAGACCGTCGCCAAGGTGAGCTCGAGCGTCATCTTGCCGTTAGCGAAGCAGCGCGTGAGCACGGGATATCCGTCGGTCTTCGTATCCCACGCGAACGCGCGCACCGACTGGTCGTCGCTCTTCACCATGATGAGGAAATTGCGCAGGTACCCCTGCATGTCGAGCACCGTCTGATGCTCGCTGTCCTTCAGCTTGAAGTCGTCCGACGGTGACCCGCAGTACTCGGTGACCTTCTCCTGCCCGCGAATTCCCTCGACGCGCGTGCAGTCGTAGCCGGAGATCTTGAGCTTGTCGGTCGTCCAGTTGTACACCAACTGATCCTGTGACTTGGCCATGCCGGCCATCGCCTGCTGCATCATGGACTCGGCCATCGCGCGCTGTTCCTTCGGCATCGCCTCGAGCTGCTTCTGCATCTGCGCGAGCTGGCCGCTCGGGTCCATGCTCGCCCGCGAGTCCTTCGTGAGATCGACGTATTGTTTGCTGTCTTCATCGACGAGGCGAAGTATCTGGGCCTTGTCGTCGAAGAGCATCCGAGCGTGCCTCGCGCCCGTGAGGATCATCGCGATGCGTCCGTTCTCGATCGCGAAGACCGCCGTCGCCGGATATTCCTTGTCGCCGACGCGTTGAATCCCGGTGTACGTGGTCGTGAACTGCGCGCCGGCCGGCGCGGCTGCGGCGCAGAGGGCCAGAGGCATCAACATGTTTCTCATGACGTTGTCCTCACGAGGTGAGCCCGCCGCGGGGGGGGCCGCTGGCCGGGCGACGCCTTCAGACTTACCGCCGACGACGCGGAAGAGCAACGACAGGGACCCAACGCGGCACGCGCCCTCGGTATTCCGAGTAGTCGCCGCCGAACAACTCGTTGAGCTTGGGTTCTTCGTACATGACGACTCTGAGATGGAACGCCACCGCGACGATGACCGCGTACCACAGGACGTCGCTCGACCGGTACATCGCCGCCTGGCCAAGCAGGGAGATCACGATGGCCACGTACATCGGGTTGCGAACGAAGCGGTAGAGTCCGTCGACGACGAGCGCGCGAGGCGGGTCGGCCGGATTCGGCGTGCCGCTGCCTCGCACCGCGAAATCGCGCGCGCACCAGAGCAGCACGAGCCAGCCGAACACGGCGACGGCCAGCCCGACGATGCCGAGCGCGTCGTCGAGGCGGGGACGTCGCCAGCCGCTGATGTACCACGGCAGCCATCCGGCGATCGTCCCCGGCACAATCAGAAGGAAGAGCGCCGCGCGGACCACGAGCGAGCGGAGCATGAGGCCCAAGAAACGCTCTCTTGTTCGAATCGGCAATCGGGGGTAGCGTTCCGCCATGGCCGACAGGGCGGCCGACGGTCCGCGTAAAGGGTTCAACCCGCCCCACGGTTTTTCGAGAATCGGCCTTCTATTCCTCGCCCTTAACGCGGACGCCGGGCGGCACGAAAGGACTCGCTCCTTTCACAGGAATGGAGGTGTACGATGTCCGACGAGACCCCGACCCAGGGGCCGGCGCCAAGGGCGTTGCCCGGCGCGCCCAACCTCGAGTGGCTTCGCAAGGAAGCCAAGCGCCGGCTGACCCGACTGCGCGAGACGCGGTCCGACGCACAGCTCTCCGACGCGCAGTTCGAAATCGCGAAAGAGTACGGCTTCCCCAGTTGGCGCGGGCTCAAGGCGCATGTCGACTCGCTGAGCCTCGACGGCCAGCTCTTCGACGCGGCGAAAAAGGGCGACGTCGCACGACTGCGAGCCCTGCTCGACGAGCACCCTGACAGGCGCTTCATCCGCGACACGCCGTACGAGTGGACACTACTCCACGCCGCGGCGTCGAGAGACCAGAACTCCACCGCACCGAAAGACGCGTTGGGCGCGGTGAATCTGCTGTTGGATCGCGGGCTCGATCCGAACGCACGCGAGCGCGGCGACAACACTTACGCCATGCACTGGGCCGCGGCCGCGGGCGATCTTCCCGTCGTGCGTCGGCTCGCCGACGCCGGCGGCGACGTCGTCGGCCATGGCGACGACCATGAGCTCGAGGTGATCGGGTGGGCCACGTGTTGGGAAGGCGGCGACGACGCTGCGCACCGCGCGGTCGCGGACTTCCTCGTCAGTCGCGGCGCCAACCATCACATCTTCTCGGCGATCGCGATGAATCTCGGCGACGAAGTCCGCCGCATCGTCGCGGCGAATCCCGGGGCGCTGAATCAGCGACTGAGCCGCAACGAGAATCACCAGTCGCCGCTGCATTTCGCCATCCGCATGAACAAACCGGCGATGGTCGATCTGCTCATCGAGCTCGGCGCGGATCCACTCGCCGTCGACGGGTCGGGCAATCCACCCACAGCCTACGCACACCACGAGGGAATCGATCGGCCGATCGTCGAAAAGATCCGCGCCATGACGGTCGCGGAGCTCGACAGTGCGGAGCGGGGACATCGCCAAGCGAACGTGTCGATGGTCGACCTCGTCGCCGCGTTGTCGCTCGCCGATTTCGCGATGGCTGAGCGGCTGGTCAAGGCGAACCCCGGTCTGGTCGCCGCCCAAGGTGCCAGCTCGGGCGCGCTTCACATGTTGTCCATGCGTAACGACGCACGGGGCGTCCGCTGGCTGCTCGACCATGGCGCGGACGTCAATGGTCTCTGGACTCAGTGGGACTCGCGTGTCACCGCGCTGCACCTCGCCGCCGGCGGCGGCCACGTCGAAACCGTTCGCGCGCTTCTCGCTGCCGGCGCCAGCACGACGATCCTCGACAGCCGCTTCGAGGGCGACGCTCTTGGTTGGGCGCGGCATTTCGACATGAAGGAAGTGATCCGTTTGCTCGAGCCACTTCCGCACGTCACCTGAGACAGGAAACTCCGCGCGCCGAATGACCGCCCTCGCGCATGGCTGGCCTTTATCGTTTGGTACCCGCGCGGAGGGCGCGACGAACGTCGGGTGCTAGAGATAGCCGAGCCACGCTGACCGGTTGCGTGCCTTGACTCGAGCGAACCAGGCGCAGAGGGGATAGAGCAGAATCACAACCCCGGCCCATAGAGCATAGATGGCCGGCAGCGAGGAGCCCCAGCCGGGTGGCATCTCGAACGGATATTTATCGAGCGAGGGCGAGTTGAAGAACCAGTGGACGGCGCCGTAGCGCACATAGCCAAAGGCGACGACGACCAGGTGAATGAGCGCGAGGTGTGTGAGGAAGTAGAAGAGCGGAACGCGGCCGAACGTGAGTGCGGGCGACAGCCATTTTGGAACGCCGGCGTCGAACGCGTAGAGGCCGAGCATCGTGAAGCCGAGCGTCATCAGCAGGAAGAGCAGCGACGGCGGATACTTGGTCGCGTCGAGAAAGGCGATGAGCGTATGTGTGGCGCTCGGCTGTACGGACCAGCGGAACGGATCGCCGTACACGTTGACGAACCTGATAGCGACGAACGCGCACGGCAGCGCGACGGCGAGACGCAGCAGGAACGCTCGTCGGCGCGCCACGTGCCAGGTGTAAATCTGGCCGAGCAGAAAGCCCATCGCCGTGACGCCGATCCACGGGATGATCGGATAGGCGACGAACACGACATGGTCCGGTGGGGGATGCAGGAAACCGGGGCGGTGCAGGAACACCCACCAGGGATTCGGCGAACGCACGCCGTCGAACAAATTGTGCCCGACGATCATCGCGAGACCGGCGGCGGCGATCGCCGTCCGCGGAAGCCAGACGAGCGCGCCAAGCGCGATCATCGACCAGCCGAGCGCCCAGATCACTTCGAGGAGTGTGACGCGGTAGTCGAAGTTGAACTGCATGGCGAGACATCGCACGACCACGAGCTCGAGAAAAACCAGCCACACGCCGCGCGTCACGAGGAAGCGCGAAAGCTCGGCGGTCGTCTTGCGGCCGAGCGACAGCGCCGCGCCGGCGCCGGTGAGCAGAAAGAACGTCGGCGCACAGACGTGCGTGACCCATCGCGTGAAGAAAAGCGCGGCCGTCGTGGTCGCGACGTTGGTGGGATCCGCGCGCGAGCCGAAGAAATCGCGCGTGTGGTCCAGCGCCATGAGAATCATGACGAGCCCGCGCACGACGTCGACGGAGTCGATTCGGGTCCGCGGCGACCGTGGGCCCGCGCCTGCCGGGGCAGCCGTGCGCTCGCGTGTCAGCGTGGCGGGAGTCGTCATGCTGGGATAGTATCCGCCGCGGCCCGGACTACAGCCGCCCCCGGTTACACTCTGACGGAGTTCTGACGAACTGACGAGGTTCGATGCGCGTCCGGATGGTCGTCGCCGTCGTCGTTGGTGTGTTTTCGGCCGTCGCATCGTTGCGAGGGCAGGGCGTCACCGTCCGCGGCGTCGCGTTCGACAGTCTGCGATCGGCTCCGCTCGAGGGAGCGTTCGTGCGGATGACGGGGGGACGCGGGCCGGCACGCACCGCCACGAGCGACGCGCGTGGCGAGTTCGTCTTCGATAGTGTGCCACCAGGCACGTACGCGTTCTCGATGCTTCACGCCGCGCTCGATTCGCTCGGCTTTTCGGGAATCTCGACGCGCGCGACCGTCGGCGACAACTCCGTGGCGACGCCGCGCGTCACGCTCGCCGTCCCGTCGTTCGAATCTCTCTGGCACGCGGCCTGTGGTCGTGGTCCGGCGCCCCGCGATACGGGCTTCGTGTTCGGAACGATTCGCGACGCCGAGCGTGGGACGCCGTTGGCTGGCGCGACGGTGCTCGTCCGCTGGATCGCGTTTGGCGTCGACTCCGCTTCAAATCGCGAAGCGAAGCCGGCGATAGCAGCGCAAGCCTGGGGCGGTGAAGTTCGATCCGACTCGGCGGGCGGCTACACGCTGTGCGGAGTTCCATCCGATGCCACGCTTCGCTTGCTCGCGCGAAAGGATTCGTCTTCGAGCGGACTCGTGGAGCTGCTGCCGCGAGCCGGCGCGCGCATCGAGCGTCACGACCTGTCGCTCGGACCCGCGGTCGATTCGGCGATGACGAAACGAGGAGTCGTGGCGGGGCTGGTCCGTGACGCGGACGGAAATCCTGTCGCTGACGCTCGAGTGGTGGCGAGCGGAACGCAGGAAGTTCGCACGAGCGTCGACGGCCGATTCGTGATGCCCGGCATCCCGATCGGAACACGAGAGATCAACGTGCTGGCGATCGGCGCGCAGCCGGTGGGTGTGGATGCAGACGTACCGCTCCGTGACACCGCATTCGTGACCGTCGAGCTACGAAAGATCGTCGAGCTACCAGCGGTCGTCGTGACGGCCAAGACGGCTCGTCAACGAATGCTCGCGGAACTGGAAGAGCGAAGGGCGTTGGGTCTTGGTCATTTCATGGACTCCGCACAGGTCGCTCCGCTTCACAACCTTCAGTACGCGACGCGCATGATGCTGCCCGCTGACCGCCCGCCCTGCCTTCTTTTCGTCGACGGAGTCGCGTTCACGGAGCAACGGGACATCGCCAGTGAGCTGTACCTGCGCAATCCGCTGTCGATCGCGACGATGGAGGCGCACCGCGGAACCGACGCGAGTTTGCCATACCGGTACAAGGCCTCAGGCAAACGACTCTGCGACGGGCCGCTTGCTTGGGTCGTTCTGGTGTGGACAAAGAGCTGGCTACCGTGACCGTGCTGGCGCTCGCCAACGGCCCCGAGATTTGCAACTAGTGCGGTCGCCGCTGGCTCTGACGCCGTTCGCGGAGCAGCACGAGGTTCTGCACGACGTCGCCGACGACGCTCGCGCCCCATGACAGGGCGATCGCGGACGACATGTGCAGCAGGAACGCGAGGCTGATCGCCGATCCGACGATCGTCGCGGCGACCAGCGTGCGTGTCGGACCGCCGTGGCTTGCGATGTACGCGGCCGCCGCCGAGCCTGCCGCGACCAGGACCGCGAGCGGCAGGTTCGGCTTGGCGAGATCGGCGATCCACGCAAAGGAGCCGAGTCGCATCGAGCGCAGCGCGCCATAGATGCCGCCGATTACGGGCAGCCGTGCCAGCCCGCCGAGGAGCGACTGCGAGTCGACCGGTTGAATCCCCTCGCGCAAGTGAGCCGCGTGAACGGCCTCGATCAGCTTCTCGGGTTGGTTGGCGTACCGCTTCTTGAGTCGTTCGATCTCCGGCTTGAGGCCGTCGACAATCCGTTGTCGTGCGTGCGCGCGGCGCGCCAACCAGAGCGTGAGCGGCATGAACACGAATCGCGCGGCCAGCGAGACGCCGAAAATGCCGGCTCCCAAGCTGCCGCCGACCAGGTGGGCCACCGCGAAGATGAGCGCGCGCATCGGATCGGCGAAGAGAGAGCTGAACATAGGGCGGGTCCCAGGCTGTCGAGGTGGACGCTTGACCCCTACGGAGACAGGACGGCGGTGGTGTCACACGCCCCCCTCCCGGCGGCGGCTCACTCCAGAAGCGTCGACTGGTACTTGGCGTACACGCCAGCTTGGAGGGCTGGGTCGCGTGTCGACTGCAGCTCGGCGATCAGGGCTTCGAGCCGCGGTGTGAGCACGATCAGGTAGCGCGCGTCGGTCGCCCAGTACGTGTGCGCTATTCCGGCAGGCACGAAGACCGTTCCGCCGGCGGGGACGTCGACTTCTCCGTCGGCGAAGCGGAAGTGCAAAATCCCTTCGAGCACGTGCCACGCCTCATCGTCGGCGTGATGCACGTGAAGCGTTGCGGGTCCGCTGCCTCGCCACTCCTTCACCGAGAACGAGCTGCCCGTCGCCGCGAATCGAACCGGTGGTTGTCCGCCGCCCGATTCTGGCAGCCGGATGATCGGTGTCGCGTTTGCGTGTTGGTCTCTCATCGAACCACCTCAGCATGCTGTGACGGCCGAAGACTTCGACCTCTCGAATCACTCGTGGCCTCCATGCGCGGCGATCGCGCGCATCGCCGGTTCGCTGACTACGATCTTTATGGGGAACGCCTTCCCCCAAGCGAGCGGCGTCACGTCGCGGAAGTCGTGGAACTCGTCCCGCCCGCGCACTCGAAGCGACGCGCGCGCGTTCGGATCGGCGCCGTGCTCCAAGAATAAGTCACCGAATGGCGTCTCTTGCGGCTTTTGAGACCCCGGCCATCCGCCCGTGAAGTTCATCCAGAAGTTTGGATAGCCGACGACTGCGTTGAATAGAGCCGTGTGTCCGCCGAACCCATTCTCGTCGACCGCGGCGCGGACGTCCACGTCCATGCCGCGCTCCGCCACGAGCCAGCGCGCGATCTCGATCTCCTCGAACTCTACGCACACGTGGAGCAGCGTCGAGTTGGCGACCGGAGTGCGCGGGAACGCTTCGTCGTAGGGTCCGGGCTGCGGTTGGCATTTTAGCTCTGGCGGATAGATCTCCTCGAACCTGAACATTCGCTTCAGCAGGTCGGGATCGCGCCCCAGATGCTTCTCGAGCAGATCGATCCGGCCGCGGTGCACCGCCATCATCGGCGTGTCGGGAAGAGGAAAGCCGTGGTCGGCGTACATCTCGAGGATCCGGTGCTTCGCTTCCCGATTGCGACTGTCGGTTTGTAGGACGACGTCCACCGGGGCGTCGGGATTTCCCTTCGCGTCGACAAGTTCCGCGCCGATCTCGAAGAGAAACGCAGTGCCGGCGACGTTGAGCGTGTACGCAGCGCCGCCGAACGCACCCGCCGGCGGACGGGGCGAGCCGATCATTCGATGGAGCATCCGGGCCGTCTCGACTCGTCCCTGGAGTACCGCGCGTCCGATCCCGTACTCCATGTCGGTCGCACCGAGCTCGCGGAGCAGGTTGATGACGCGATCGCGGCCGACGTTGGCGGCGTAGCTGAGCGGCGGACCCCAGTTCTTGTTTCCGATGCCGGCGTTCTCGGCCAGGAGATTTGGATACTTCATGACGAGCGAGCGCACGGTGCCGACGTCGTCGTTCCAGATCGCGTCGATCAGGTCGCACGAGAGGACCAGACGCGGCCAACTCGATGCGCCGTAACTGCGCGCGAGTGTGAGCTGCGCGTCGGCGAGCTTGGCGCTCGCCGGATCGGGCGGCTCCGGATGGAACTCCTCAAGATCGCGGAGGGCTTCGGATTCACCGTTGTGAATCGCGCGAAGCAGAGCTTTCGCCTGGTGCCTCAGATGCTCGAGGTCGGGGCGGACAGGCAGGTGACGAGCGGGCATGACGAGCCTCCGTGGAGATGCCCGCGTCCGCTCGTCGGGCGTGTCGGAGGTTCGTGAGAACCGGTCGTCGACGCTGTGCTGCGATCAGGTGGACTAAGTCCTGTCCGCGGACGGGAGGCGCCCTGCGCGCCCACGTCCAGAATATGCTCTGAACGTGGGCGAGTCAAACGTCAGGTACACGCGGCCGGGCTCGCACGGCAACGCGCCGCCGAGAGGAGCCGCTCATCACTCTTGTCGAAGTAAGGTTTTGGTCTTCTCGTCCGGCGCGCCGTCGAAGAAGCGCTCCAGCACCCGCTCGAACACCGACCCGCCGTCCGACACCGATGCGAAGAGCGTCGCGCACGATCGAAGCTTGAGGTCGTCTGGCGATCCGAAGATGTCCATCGCCGACCCGGCGTTCACGCCCATCAATGCCTCGCAGCACTGGATCAATCGCGGACCGAGAATCGGATGCGCGAGATACGCCCGCGCCTCGGCCGGACCGCTGATCGCGAATCGCTGTGAGACGGGGCTCGACCCCAGCCCGTGGAGCTGCGGGAAGATGAACCACATCCAATGCGTCCGCTTGCGCCCGCCGCGGATTTCGGCCAGCGCCGCGTCGTACACACCGTCTTGCGCCGCGACGAAGCGGTTCAGACCGAACGGGTCGCGTGAGGCCATGGTCGGTCACCTCGTAGTACGGCAGTTTCGGCGTTCGGCCGTTTCGGAGTTCAGCCGTTTCGGCGTTCGGCAGTTTCGCAGTCTCGGAGTTTCGGCAGTCTTGGAGTTCGGCAGTCTCGGAGTCCGGCAGTCTCGGAGTCCGGCAGTCTCGGAAGTCGGGCGTTCCTCAGCGCGCTACCTCCAACTC
Source organism: Gemmatimonadaceae bacterium (assembly GCA_036003045.1). NCBI lineage: Bacteria > Pseudomonadati > Gemmatimonadota > Gemmatimonadia > Gemmatimonadales > Gemmatimonadaceae > Gemmatimonadaceae bacterium. The sequence goes on along the minus strand of DASYSS010000033.1, from coordinate 37,115 downwards.
GTCCGCGTGCCGGTGGATCAGCTTCCACTCGCCCTTTTCCCGGCGAAAGAGCTCCGTCACCCGCAGCACGATGTGCCGTGGCGCATCGCTGTCCGCCACGTGCACCGTCGAATGCTGAAGGCCGACCCAATACGCCAAGCCGTCACTCGCCGCACTCTGGAGGACCTCGAAGTGCGTCTCGCCGTCGCGCGTCACGCCGCGGTCGTATGCCTCGAGCACTCGGTCCGGCCCGAGCCTGGTGGCTCCGTCCGCGCCAAACAACGTGGCGGGCGGGTGACTGGTCGCGATGCGATGCAGCGGCTCCGCGTCCCCCGTTTCGTACTCCCTCGCGGCGGCTTCGCGGAGTTCCATGAACGTCCCGAAGTCGAGGAACGACGGATAAGTACCCGGTTCTCCAATAGTGTGTAGCGACATCTCGCTTCTATTAAGAACACCGATGCTGCCGACCCGTTTCGGCTCACTCATCGTCCTTCGACGCCGCAAACCGCCTGCCGGAAGCGTTGTTTTCCGGAGAATTCACGTTGGAATCCTCTTCCCTAGCCGCGTCGCTTGAAGAACTGAACGGCCCTTTCGTGGCGTTCCGCCGCGCCTCTCGAGCGAAAGGTCCCGAGGTTCCGCCGACGACCCGTTTTCGGATCGGTCTTGCGCGAGTACAGTCGGTAGCGGCCGTCCTTGAGCTTGCGGATCATGTCCATCTCCTGTCACCTAATGAGCGCACCATCAACGCCTGAGCTACCGAAAGCGACAATCGGGCCAAAGGGTTAGGTCGAACTCGACCATTCGTGGGTTGGCTCGCGGCGTGCACGAAACTCTTCGATCGCGACGGCCCTGGGCGATGCACAACGAACCCGATCCATTGGCGCTCTCGGCCGCTCGCGGCGCGAGGCTCATCGCCCTCGATCGCCTGGATCAAGCGGGCGATCAAGCTGATCGCTTGGCGAACAATCCCCATTCTCTCGATGCGCTCCACGACCTGAGAGTCGCGCTCCGCCGCGTGCGGAGCTGGATACGAGCGTTCCGGTTGGACCTCAACGACAGCGTGTCCCGCAAGGATCGCCATCGTCTTCGCGACATCGTCGACGCAACCAATCGGGGTCGCGACGCAGACGTCCAGGTCGAGTGGCTGCGCAGGGCGTCGTCGCGCGGCGATGAACCGCTCAAACGGGGCGCAAAGCGCCTAATCGACCTGATCCGCGACGAGCGTGACCGCGGCGGCGCACCGCTGAACGGCAGTTCGTTGGACAAGTTCGAAGAGGAACGCTCTCGACTGACCAAGCGTCTATCGACCGTCAGCGAACCGGTACGCCGGCCTAAGGCTCCGCCGCCCACCCTGGCCGCCGCCATTGGGGCTCGACTTCCCGCCCATTTCGAGATTCTTCGCAAAGCGCTCGAGCTAGTGCACACGGCCGACGACGACCGCCAGGCGCACGCCGCCAGAATCGCGGCCAAGCGACTTCGCTATCTGCTCGAGCCCGCCGAGGACGTACGAGGCTCCAAGTCCATCATCAAGCAACTGAAGCGGCTGCAAGACGACCTGGGCGAGCTACACGACGCGCACCTCCTGGGACAACGCGTGAAGGACGCAGTCTTGAATGATCCGGGCACGGAAACGCTCGCCCTCGAAGCAGTCGCCAGAGCGCTTGCGGCGGATCGCGCCGAAGCGTTCGGCCGCATCGATCGACGCTGGCTGAGCGACGCGGCGGCGATCGAAAAGCTCGGCCACGGCGTCGAGTCGGTTGCGCACCGACTTGCCGCGATGCCCCGCGAGGTCTAGCGGCGCTGAAAATCCGACGAGCCGATCGCCACGCCGACCAGGTTGGCCACGTAGGCGAGTCGCTGCTGTGGCGTCGCAGCCGGAGCCGGACGCGAAACGCCGAGGAGCACCTCGCGCGTCGTCGGCGACGGATCACCGGCGAGCGCCGCGCGAATGACGGCGTCCACGGTCTCGTCGGGTGACGCATTGGCGAGCTGCCGGCTCGCCGCCCATCGAGCGACGACCACGTTCGGCACTTGGCCCGCGCCGGTCTGCGCCCCGAGGTTCACGCGGTTCAGCAGCGCGCCTGTGTTCATCCACGCGTCGCCGCGATCGGGCCATCCGTCGGGCGTCGCACGGCCGAAGATCGGCTGACCGAGTCGCGCGACGATCTGCACGGCGCGTTGTGTCGTGTCGGGCGCCGCGTCCATCACGCGAAGAATGCTGGCTACGAGCTCGAACGGCGTCTTCACCTTGGCGCGATACGCCGCCCGGCTGTTGAACTCCGGCGACTCGACGATCGTGCGCAACACCTCGCGGATGTCGCCGTCGGTCCGCAGGTACGTCTGCGCCGCGCGGTCGACGAGGGCTTGAGGCGGCGTGTCGCTCACGAAATGCGTAACGAGCTTCTTCGCGATGAAATGTGCGGTGCTCGGATGACGCGCGAGGATGTCGAGCACTTGCTCGCCGTCTTCGATACCACGTCCGCCGGCGATGCGCACCCCGAGCACCGTCTTCACGCCCGCGTCGTGCTGGTCCGCGTGAAACGCGAACTCCGGACTCACGATGAAGTTGTCGATCCCCCAACCGGTCAGGCAGCGCGCGACTTCCTGCACGTCCTTCTGCGTATAGCCGCCGTCCACGCCGAGCGTGTGCAGCTCCATCAGCTCGCGCGCGTAATTCTCGTTCACGCCGACGCGACGGCGTTTGGCCGTGCGGGCCAGCAGCGTGTCGCCGAGCGGCGGATGCTCTCGGCGGCGCTGTTCGACGCGCCATTCGATCGGGTTCGGATGGAGGCTGTCGACGACGCTCTGATAATTGTCGAGGTACACGAGCATCACGGGGCTCTTGGCGACGGCGCCCAGCAGATCGCGGAACTTGCCAAGCGCGTGCGCGCGGATCGTCCGATCGTACTCGACCAGGGCGAACGGGCTGGGGACCTTCTCCGAGCTGACGGAGAAGTGATTCTCCCAGAAGTCGGTCATCACCTCGAGCAGCTGACGATTGCTCGCGACGGCGCGGAGCAGGATCGAGGGCTGAAGCTCGCGGATCGCCGCGGCGCGCGCCGGCAGGAGCTTCGGAAGATCCTTCATCAGCATCGTCGCTTCGGCCATCTTCGCTTGCAGCGTCACCGCGTCGAGCGGCGGCGTAACCGAATCGCCGGCGGCCTTGCGTCGAATCTCCGCCGTATCGGGCTGCCTGCCGAGTGGGTAGCCATATTCGTTCGGCTGCGGATGATCGGCGTAGAGCTCGAACTCCGTTTTATGCGTGATCTCGAGCAGGCCGAGCACGCTGTCGGCGACCGGATCGGGGAGTCGCTCGGGATGCAGTTGGCGTTCGATCCAGGTCGAAACGCCGACGCGCTGAATCTCCGCGACGTCGTTGTCGCGCGCGCCGAAGGTAAGGCGGTTCAGCACCTGGCGGGCTCGGCCCGCGTCGTCCAGCTGTCCGTCGGCCGGCGAGGCGGCGGCCGCGGGGGTCGTCCGGGGTTTGGGCCCGGCACACGCCGCGATGACGCAGGCGAAGACGGGCAACAACTGGCGATCGATGCGCATCTGCCGGAACCACCTCGGATTCCGGCGCCGCGTCACACGTCGGCGCTGGTCGGGAGCACTAAGGTAAACTCAGATCCCACGTCGACCGTGCTCGTCACGAGGATGTCGCCTCGCATTCCCCGCGCGAGATCCCGGCTGATCGCCAACCCCAGCCCCGTGCCCTCCCGGGTATCGGTCAGCGATCGTCCGACTTGGACGAAGGGCTCGAAGATCGAGGTGAGCTGCTGCGAGGGAATGCCGCAGCCGTTGTCCCGGACGCGGATCGCGACCTGCGTCGGTCCATACGCGGTGCAGGAGATCACGATTTCTCCGCCGCGCGCGGTGAATTTGACCGCGTTCGACACGAGGTTGAGCAGAATCTGGTCGACCTTCGCGCGATCCCCCCACACCGTGAGCGGATCCTCGCACGGTTCGTCCGAAAGCCGGATCCCCTTCGTCTGGGCCTGTGGCGAAATCATGAGCAGGACCGTGTGCACGACGTCGCGCACGGCCAGGGGACCGAGCTCGTAGGTCAGCTGGCCCGCCTCCACCCGGCTGAAATTCAAGATGTCGTTGATGATGCCCAGCAGATGCTCCTGGCTTCGCTTGATCCGGTTCAGATGTTCTTGCTGCTGGGTCGTCACAGGGCCGTCGAGGCCCATCGAGATCAGGTCCGTATAGCCGCCGATGGCGTTGAGCGGCGTCCGCAGTTCGTGCGACATCGCCGCCAGGAACTGGCTCTTTGCCGAATTGGCCTCGTCCGCGCGGCTACGCGCTTCGTCCGCGGCGCGCCGCGCCGCTTCCTCGGCCCGCGCCTTGGCGGCGGCGTCGCTCGCGCGTCGCTCGGCGGCGCGTCGTTCGGTGAGATCCCGCGTGACCTTCACGAAGCCGATCAACTTTCCGCTGCGGTCGTGCAGCGCGGTGATCAGCACGTTCGCCCAGAACGTCGTCCGGTCCTTCCGGATGCGCCAACCGTCTTCCTCGTACTTTCCGACGAGCGACGCGATCTCGAGCTCGCGCTCCGGCTTGCGCGACGCGACGTCGGCCGGCGGATAGAACTTCGAGAAGTTCGAGCCGATGATCTCCTTCGCACGATAGCCCTCGATCCGCTCCGCGCCGGCGTTCCAGGTCGCGACGCGGCCGGTCGGATCGAGCATGAAGATCGCGTACTCGCGCACCCCTTCGACGATGAGTCGGAGACGCTCTTCGCTTTCGCGCAGCGCCTCTTCGGACTCGCGTCGCTCGGTGAGATCTCGCGTGACCTTGGCGAATCCCGTGAGCTCGCCCCGTTCGTTGCGGAGCGCGGTGATCACGACGTTCGCCCAGAATCTCGAGCCGTCCTTGCGGATGCGCCAGCCCTCGTCCTCGAACCGTCCGGTGTTCGCCGCGGTCCGCAGCTCGAACTCGGGAAATCCTCCGGCGACCAGCTCCCGAGGATAAAAGATCGAGAAGTGTTTTCCGATGATCTCGGACGCCTTGTAGCCCTTGAAACGTTCAGCCCCCGCGTTCCAGCTCAGGATGTACCCGTCGGGATCCAGCGCGAAGATGGCGTAGTCGCGCACGCTCTCGACGAGCAGGCGATAGAGATCGCCCTGCTCGAGGATGGCACGCCGACGCGGTCGATCTTGCTCACCACCATCGCCATCCGCGGCGAGGGGCGCCTTACGAGGAGGCTGCACGATACCTGATTATCTATGACAGCATTGCTTCCTGCAACCGACGTGCCTCGTGGCTGAGTCCGTAACCGTCGAGCCCTACCATCGGCGCGGTCCGGGTCCATATTATCGCCAAGCTCGACCCGTTCGACCCGCTCTCGGAGCATCCGGCATGACCCGATTCGTTCTTCTTTCCGCGGCCGCAACCGCCTTGCTCGGCGTCGCGCGGCCCGGTTTCGCGCGCGCGCAAGCGCAGGCTGGGCAGCCCGTCTCGGCGATCGAGCAAGCCCGCATCGATAGTATCCGTCGTCCGTACACGGCCGCCGACATCGAGTTCATGTCGGGAATGATCGGCCACCACGCGCAGGCGGTGAAGATGGCCGGTTGGGCCGAGTCGCATGGTGCGAGCAAGTCGCTCCAGATCTTCTGCGGACGCGTGGCGATGGCGCAAACCGCGGAGATCGGCTTGATGAGCGCGTGGCTCAAGGACCGCAACCAGCCCGTGCCCGACCCCGATCCGCGCGGCATGAAGATGAAGATGAACGGGCAGGACATGTTCATGATGATGCCCGGCATGCTCACCGAAGAGCAGATGAAGCAGCTCGACGCGGCGCGCGGCGTCGACTTCGACCGGCTCTTTCTCACGTTCATGATCCAGCACCACAGGGGCGCGATCACGATGGTCGACACCCTGTTCAACACGCCCGGCGCCGGCCAGGACGAAATCGTTTTCAAGTTCGCGAACGACGTGCAGGCCGATCAGAGCACGGAGATCGACCGCATGCAGCAGATGCTCGACGCGCTGCCCGCCTCCGGCGCGCGTCACGAATAGTCGTCGTCTCTCTCCGCCCCCCGTTCGGTTTCACACAACACTCACCGGACCTTCGCCATGGTCGCAGTTCGCAAGACCCAGTACGCCGCCCTCTCCGCGCTGATCGCGTCGATCATCGCCGCGGGGTGCGGTTCGACCCAATCCGGTTCGACATCCGCGTCGCCGATGCAGCAGGGCACGCCGGACATGTCGGCGCCGCTCGTCAACGTTCCGTCGCCCGATCCGCGCGTCGGCTTAAAAGCAGGACTCCAGGACGCCGGTGAGGCGATCTGGAACCTGCAGAAGGTCTCGCATACGCCGTCGCCGGAAGGATTCGTCGGCGTCACGAACTCGGACCTCGCGTTCTACGGACAGAACGTGATCCAGGGCAACTACAACGGCTTCCAGGTGTGGGACGTCTCGAATCCGGCCGCGCCGCGCCTTCGCGAAGGAAAGCTCTGTCCGGCGTCGCAGAGCGACGTGTCCGTGTGGAAGAATCTGCTCTTCGTCTCGGCCGAAGCGCCGACCGCTCGACTGGATTGCGGCAAAGACGCGCCGCGTGAAGTCGTGAGCCGGGACCGGATCCGCGGTCTCCGCATCTTCGACATCACGGACATCAACAATCCGAAGTATCTGGCGAACGTGCAGACGTGCCGTGGCTCGCACACGCACACGGTCGTCGACGATCCGCGCGACAAGGACAACATCTACGTCTACATCTCGGGCACCTCGGGCATTCGTCCGTCGGAAGAATTGGCGCGTTGCAACGACAACCCCTGGGACCCGCAAAACTCGAATTTCCGCATCGAAGTCATCAAGATCCCGCTCGCGCACCCGGAACAGGCGGCCGTCGTGAGCTCGCCGGCGATCTTCGCCGATCCGACGAACGGCGTCGCCAACGCGCTGCTCTATCCGACCGCCCACGCCGCGTCGCCGCTCGACACGGCGAACAATCGCCGTCGCGCGGAGTTCGATTCCGCTCGCGTGAGACTCGCTCCCGTCCAGCCGACCGCGGCGGACACCGCTCGATGCATCGCCGAGGTCGAGGCGCTGGCGAAACAGCACGACGTCAATCTCGCGGCGGGCCGTGGTGGTGGCCGCGGCGGGCTGCCGGGTGGGGGCTGCGGACGCGCCGCCGGCGGCGGTCGCGGCGGTCGAGGACGTGGAGGCGCGGCCGACTCGATTCCCGTGACGCGCGAAGACACGGCGCGCGTCGAGTTCAACCGTGCCGTCGGCGCGTTGACGAAGCTGTCCGCGACATCGAGCAAGGCCGACACGACCTCGTATCGCGCCCAAGTCAACGATCTCGCGAAGAAGTACGGCGTCGCGTCGCCGTTCGCGCCGCGTACGCTGACGCAGTGCCACGACATCACGGTGTACCCGTCGGTCGGTATGGCCGGCGGCGCGTGCGCCGGCATGGGCTTACTCCTCGACATCAAGGACACGCCGCATCCGACGCGTCTCGCCCAGGTAGCGGACTCCAACTTCTCGTTCTGGCACTCGGCCACGTTCAGCAACGACGGCTCGATGGTGCTGTTCAGCGACGAGTGGGGCGGCGGCGGCGCGGCGTACTGCCGCGCGGGCGATCCGAAAAACTGGGGCGCCGACGCGATCTTCAAGATTGTCGAAGGGCAGATGGTGTTTCAGAGCTACTACAAGCTGTCGGCGCCGCAGACGCAGTACGAGAACTGCGTCGCGCACAACGGCTCGCTGATTCCGATCCCCGGCCGCACGATCATGGTGCAGGCGTGGTATCAGGGCGGACTGTCCATCTTCGAGTGGACCGATCCGAAGCACCCGCACGAGCTGGCGTTCTTCGACCGCGGTCCGAACGACGGGACGCGCCTGGTCGGCGGCGGTTTCTGGTCGGTGTACTGGTACAACGGGCACATCTATGGGTCGGAGATGGAACGTGGACTCGATGTGTTCGACCTGACGCCCAGCGCCGCGATCTCGCAGAACGAGATCGACGCGGCCAAGACGATCCATCAGGATTTCCTGAACGTACAGGACCAGCCGAAGTTTGTCTGGCCGGCGTCGTTCGCGCTGTCCCGCGCGTACACGGACCAGCTGGAGCGATGGAAGGGTCTGAGCGCCGACAAGGTCTCCGCCGTGCGCACTGCGCTCTCGAGCGCTCAGTCGGCGAGCGGAGCGGGGCGGCGCGACGCGCTCAACGCATTGGCCGGCCAGGTGCGCGGCTACGTAAGCGGCTCGAGCGATCCGCAGCGCGTGCAGTGGCTCGCGACGTCGATCAGCGATTTAGCGAAGGCCAACTGATCGCGTCCTGTCGACGAGCAACGCGACACCCAAACGGCGCCAGTCTTCGGACTGGCGCCGTTTTTTTTGCGTTCAACCGGAACCAAGGATCCGACAGAAATCGTCCGTATCGGCGACGACCTCCTCGTCCCATCCTGGATCTCGGAACGGCTCGCCTCGAGCTCGCGCTAGGACGCCGTCGTGGCCGCCTCGTGCCGGATCTTGAGGTCGCCCTTGCGAATCGCGTAGGATTTTTCGCAGCCAACGTGGATGCAGCGGATCGTTGCGCCGCGAAATTGCTTGGTAAGGGCGGCGTCCGAGAGCGACGTCTCCGATCGCATCAAGGGCTCGGTGCCGCCGCAATACGGACACGTGGTCGAAACGATGACAACGTCCACTGGTATACCTCCCGACTTCTGCATCGGCACATCTTTATCGATGCTCACTGGGACGCGCCCGCGCAGGTCGCGTCAGGTAACGGTTTCGTCAAAGTGACGGCCGCGAGCGCGAACGGGAGATGCAACACAAAAACGGAGCATCACATGAATGATACCGGATCCTCTCCCATCCCTCCCGACGACGTCGACGAGACCTCCCGCGAGTCCTTTCCGGCAAGCGACGCGCCGAGCTGGACGGCGGTGACCGGTGCGCACGGCGCGGTCGATCCGCCGGCCGCGTCGGAGACCGTCGAGGTCGTCAACAACGAAAAGGAATCGCGTTTCGAGGTGTCGACGCTCGATGGGCTCGCCTATCTCACGTATCGCGTCACTCGTGACGGCACCTTCATCCTGGTTCACACGGAAGTGCCCGCCGAGCTCGCCGGCAAGGGGCTCGCGTCGCGCCTGGCGCGCACAGCGCTCGATCTAGCGCGAGCGCGCGGTGCCAAGGTGATCGTGCGGTGTCCGTTCGTGACCGAGTACATCGCGCGCCACCCTGAATACCAAGATCTGGTGCGCGACCGCCCGGAGGCGCGGTCGTCCTGACGACTCAGTAGGTCTTCGTGTCGGGGTGGAACGTCCGCCAGCTGTGCCAGAACTCCTGCGACGCGAAGATCGGTTTGAGAGCGATCGACCCGGTGCCGGCGAGTGAGTAGATGCCGCCGCGCGAGACGAGCGAGTCGCCGCGGAGTTTGAAGCGGTTCGTGTCCGGGCGCTGAAACGCGAAGAAGTTGGTGCTGTCGCGCGAGAGAGCGACGACGATCGGCTGTCCGCCCACGACGTCATTCACCACACCCTCGCGGCGGAGACGATTCCAGTCGTACGCTTTGCTCTCGCCCTTCATCGTGACGCCGACGACCCACGCCTTGTCGTGCCATGACACCGTGTCCGTTCCGGTGAGCGGCGAACGGCTCAATCCTTTCTCGTAGTCGAAGCTTTCCGCGTAGCGGTCGATGAACGCGGAGTCGGGCTGCATGATGAGCGACCGCGGATGCATCGCGAGCCACCGCGACAGCGTGACCTGCATGCTCGGGATCTGACGGAGCGCGCGCCCTTTTCGCGGCCCCGCCACGGCTTCGCCGGTCGCCTGCCGCCACCAGCTGCCCGTCGTCCGGTCCTCGAACATCGCATTGAAGTGGTCCATGCCGACCAGACGGAACGACTCGCTCTTTCCATCGATCGTCGGGCTGAACACGCGGCCCGTCCGGCAGACCGTACAGAAGGTCACGAGAATCGGAATGCCGTCGACCGTGTCGCGCACCTGATGGTGATAGCCGACGAAACGCACGGGATACGCGCGCGCCTCGCCGCCCAAGTCAACTCCGACGACCAGCCGGCCGGGTTCGACGGTGTTCTTGTCGAGCCGCGCCAGCGCGACGTGGTTCGGCGGGAGAAAGATGTGGTCGGCCGACATCACGAAATTCGTCACGTAGGCGACGTATCCCGCCGCACCGAGCGCCGGGATTGCCAGCCATCGCCGCCATCCGGGAGTCCGGGCTACGCTGAACAGTCCGACCAGCATAACAAGACCGAGTCCGCCGCGAATCCACCAGCGCCGTTGGTAGAGGAAATAGGCGACGTCGATGCTGCGCACGCGCTGGCTGTAGGGGAGCGGCATGATGAAGTACACGTTCGCCAGCTCGAACAGCACCAGCAGCAGCAATCCGGCGTAGAACAGCTTCTTCACCTAGTGCGCTCCCGGAGCGTGTGGTGGGGGGACGGGGGCGTACCCGCTCGCCGTAAGAAAACGATCGAAGTCCCGGATGGTCAGAATATCATGGATTGCACGGGGCTTGTCGGCGGCGCGGTCGTAGTACGACTTCGTGATTCGATATCCGATCCAATATCCGAGATCCGCGGGGCGATCGCCCCGCCGCGGATTGCCGCCGTTCCAGAGCCACCTGCTGTAGTCCTTGCCGTGCATCTCGCGCGAGAACTCGGACCAAAGCTCTGCCTCGTGCGCCTCCGCGTACTCGTTCCGGTTGGGAACGCCGGTCACCAACTCGGCGACCAGATTGGCCGACCCCTCCATGATCGATTGGCGGAGCAGGGTGCCCCGCAAAAATGACGGCCCGCCCGTGAGGATGCCGATCCACGGATAGTCCTGCTGGGTGTGCACGAACTCGTGCGCGACGACCGACGCGAGGCGCGCCGGATCTCCCGCGCGCTCCACGCCGATGAGGACGACCGGATCGCTGGTGTGCGTCGTCGTGCCCAGCGCCATGCCCGCGCCGACGACGAAGTACACGCCGGGCTGTCGCCCCGCCGGGTAAATCTCTCGAAAGCGCGCGAAGATCGAATCGACCCGCGTCACCGCGGAGTCGAGCGTGCTCACTTTCCCTTCGATCGACGCGTACCGAGCCGGCGACCGCCGGATCGCCGCGCACAGCGTTTTCCGGTTCAGTCCCAACTTGCTCTCGTACGCCCGCAACCCCCGCGACGCCCCCCTGAAATAATCTTCGAGCGCGGCACACGCCGAATCGCTCGCCGATATCCGATGCATCGCGCCGACGAAGCGGTGCACGTCGGCATCGCTCACCTCGCCCGGTATGACGCCGCGCGACCGGTAGGCCTGGTACGAAACCAGGCCCCCGATCACGAGAAGCATCGCAAGTGTAAGGAATCGGCGCACACGCGGAGTTTACGCGCGCGCATCTCGATTTGGCCACCCGTGGGGAGCGAACTGAAACTGCAACTACCCACCGCAGCGGACGCAGAGGACGCAAAGGTCCGCAGAGGACAACCTCCCAAGTTGAGTTCCTCGCGCAACGAGCCGGATTTCTTGGGGACAGCCGCTCGGGATACCACTCATGAGAACCGAGCTCACGCGCGCCCAATCGAAGTCTCCCGAGCGGCAGTCAACCGAAAAAATTCGCTCGTTGAGCGAAGATTCCGGTCGTTAGGGCAGTCCTCTGCGGCCCGCTGCGGTCCGCGGCGTCTCTGCGGTGAGCAGTTCGGAGGTCCAGCTCGACATCGACACAGGAGCCAACCTTTATTTCCCCGGCATTGTCTAACAAACCAAAATGGAACCCCTCGGCGACCTCGAGCAGATCGTTCTCCTTGCCGTCCTCCAATCGGGTGACGAGGCCTATGGCGTGCCGGTGCAGCGGGAGGTCCGGCTGCGCGCACGGCGTGATCTCACGCTTGGCACGATCTACAAGGCGCTCTCTCGTCTCGAGGCGAAGGGGCTCGTCGGGTCGCGCGTCGGTGAGCCGACCTCCGAGCGCGGGGGCCGCGCGAAGAGGTACTACTCGGTGACCGCGGCGGGTAGACGTGCGCTGAAGGACAATCTGTTCGCGCTTCGTCGTATGGCAGCAGGACTCGATGTGGGACTCGATACCCCATGACGAACAGCGATCGCGACCCGCCTGCCCTCGGCATTTGGCTCCTCGACCGCGTCATCCGTCCAGACGCGCGGAATGCGATCGTCGGTGACCTGGTCGAGCGGTATCGCGAGGACGTCGCGCGCCGCTCGGCGTTCGCCCGATCGCGCTTCTGGTGGGAGGCACTCGTCGCCATTCGTCATTTCGGTTCTCTCTCCGCTCTTCGGCGCGCACGACACCACGAGGATCTCATGTCATCGTTCTTCGCCGACCTCCGTCATGGCGCCCGCCTGCTGCGTCGCGCACCGGCGTTCGCGACACTCTGCGCGGTCACGCTCGCGCTCGCGATCGGCCCGACGACGGCAATCTTCAGCGTCGTCGACCCGTTGCTCATACGGTCGCTTCCGTACGCCCATCCGGACCGGCTCGTCTACGTCTGGGAGCGCGACCAAACCGGGCGCCAGCTCACCACCGGCTTCGCGACGGTGCAAGACATTCGCGCCAACGCGACGACGCTCGAATCGTTGGCCGCGGTCTCGTCGTGGATCCCGACCCTCTCCGACCCGACCGCTCCCGAGCGCCTCAGTGGCTCGCGCGTCACCTGGAACTACTTCCATACGCTCGGCGTGCGTCCGATGCTCGGCCGCGACTTCGCGAGCGACGAGGACAAACCCACTCAACTGAACGCGTTCGGCGGCGCAAAGGTAGTCCTCCTTTCCTATGGATTGTGGATGCGACGCTTCGCGGCGGATTCAGCGATCGTCGGGCGCACGATTCAGCTGGGCGGAACGCCGTGGACGGTGATCGGCGTCCTCCCGAAGTCCTACGAGGACGTTCACCAATCGGGCGCGCAGATCTACTCGCCGCTGGGTTACGCCGTAGGCCAGCCGTGGGCCTGCCGCTCGTGCCGGCATCTCACAGCGATCGCGCGCATTCGCGCCGGTGTGTCCCGCGAACGCGCGAACGTCGAGCTCGATCAAGTCTCGGCGCGGATCGTCGCTGCGAACCCTAAAGAGTATTCGGCCGCCGGAGTCTTCTTGAAGCCGATGCAGGAACAGGTGACGCGAGCCGTCCGTCCGGCGCTTTACGCGATCGCCGGTGCGGTGGTGTTGGTGCTGCTCATCGCCATCGCGAACGTCGTCAACTTGCAACTCGCGCGAGCAGTGCGACGCGACGCCGAGTTCGGCGTGCGGTTGGCGCTTGGTGCGGGAACGGGTCGATTGGCGCAGCAGCTCGCGGCCGAAGGACTCGTCATCGCGGCGGCCGGCGGACTGTTGGGCGTCGCGCTTGGCTGGGCCACGCTTCCCGTCCTCGTCGCCAAGCTGCCGCGTTCGTTCCCGAGGATCGACGCGATCCATTTCGATCCGGCGGCTCTCGCGTTGGTCGCGGCGATCGTCATCCCGTTGGCGATCGTGCTCGGCATCGTGCCCGCGCGAGGCGCGCGCCGGCGCGTGCTCTACTCCGGCGCGCTGCGCGGCGCGAGCCGAGTGCGCGGCGGGGACCATCACCGCACGCGCTCGACACTCGTGGTCGCGGAGATGGCGCTCGCACTGTTGTTGCTCGCCAGCGCGGGGCTCTTGGCGCGCAGCCTCGTTCGTTTGCTCGCCGTCGATCCCGGGTTCGACCCGAGCGACTTGATCACGATGCAGATCGAGGCGTCGGGACCTCGGTACGCCGCGAACGAAGCGGTGATCGACTTCCGGCAGCGTACGATCGACGCGGCCTTGGCCGTGCCGGGCGTGATCGGCGCAGCGGTGACCACGTCGGTCCCGTTGGGCGGCAACTTCGACATGTACGGCATCATCGCGCAGGACAGACCCCTCACGAACCCTGAGTTGTCGCCGTACGCGACCGGATATCGCGTCGTCGGCGACTACTTGAAGACGATGCGCATTCATCTCGTCGCCGGCCGCGATTTCACCGATCAGGATGCGCGGGACACATCGTCATCGGTCGCCGTCATCAGCGCGTCGCTTGCCAAAGCGTTGTGGGGCGCGGCCGATCGGAACGTTCTCGGAAGACAGATCTTCATTCCGAACGCGCGACACCACTGGTCCACGGTCATCGGTGTGTCCGCCGACGTGCATCACCAGTCGCTCGACGCCGACGATCGCCGAGCGTTTTACGTCCCCGAGTCGGCCTGGGGGTGGGCGAATGGCAGCGGCGTGCTCGTCGTGCGTACGCGCTCGTCGTCCGGGGCGCTTGTGCGCCAGGTACGCGCCGCGGTGTCGGCGGTCGATCCATCGCAGCCGGTCACCGACGTCCGTACGATGGACGTCGTCGTAGCATCGTCCGCCGCGCAACGTTCGCTTGCGCTCACGCTGTTCGGCACGTTCGCCGCGCTGGCGCTGCTGCTCTCGGCCGCGGGCATTTATGGTGTGTTGGCGGGCAGCGTCGCCGAACGAACGCGCGAGATCGGTTTGCGCAGCGCCCTCGGCGCGACGCCCGGCAACCTGCTGCGCATGGTGCTCTCTCGCGGGCTTGGCTTGGCCGCGATCGGAGTGATCCTCGGTTTGGTCGGCGCGCTTGCCACGACGCGCTACTTGCGCGCGCTGTTGTTCGGCGTCGGCCCCATGGATCCGCTCATGCTGGGCGGCGCGGCCGCAATTCTGCTCGTCGTTGCGGCGGCGGCGTGTCTCGTCCCGGCACGTCGAGCGATTCGCGTCGACCCGATGGAGGCGCTTCGCGAGTGAAGAATGATCTGCTAACGCGGACCGGAATCAACGCTTGGTCTTCGCCTTGAGATCGTCGAAGAGGTTTTCGACGAGGATCACCTCGTCCCGGGTTCCGGAGCCTATTCCCGGCACGCGCGCGACAAGAAATCGGCCGTCGGCGGCGATGTCGAACGGAACTCCGCTTGTCGGCGTGTATCCCATCGAGACATCGAACAACTGTTTCGGCTCGCCGGCGATGAACGTCGGACCGGGCGTGACGGGAACCGCCACCATGTGACGCGACTCGTCGACGAAGTACAGCTCGCGTCCGGTGCGCGACCAATGCGGTGAGATTCCGCCGGCAACCGAGACTTGCTGCTTGGATGCCTTCGCGTCGGGGAGCGGTCGAACGTAGATCTCCTCTCTTCCGCTCTCGTCGGACGAATACGCGAGCCAGCGGCCATCGGGGGAAATGGCCGGGGCGCTCTGATGTAGACCCGAGACGAGAAGTTTCGTCGCCGAGTCCCCCGGCACCGCGCTCCGCGCATAGATGGCACCCTGCTGGATGTAGATGAACCATTTTCCGTCGGGTGAAACGACGGGCGTCGCCGGCGCCACGTGCCCCACGTCGATCTCGCGCGGAGGGCTGCTGCCGTCCGCCGGGCCGAGGGCGAGCTTCGAATTGGTCGTGGCGATCAGCGTCTTCCCATCGGGCGACCATGCGGGCGACCCGGCGTTCATCACTCGGGTCGCGGGCCCGTGATCGAGCTGCTTCACCCAAACGCTGCGCTGCGCATCGAGGTCGAGGGTCGTGACGGCGGCCTGGCGTCCGTCCGGTGACAGGTGGAGCGGGCCGATGAAGTAACGCGCGAACTGTGAATCGACCGGCGTGATCTTCCCGTCGCGGGTGACCCACGCCAAATCGCCCAGTCCTCCGCCCGTCGATCCCGCCGCATACACCATCGTGCCGCTGGCCGAGATCGAAACGTCGCCGCGGGATAGGGCGCGAACCGCCACGCCCTGCGCGAGCGAAAATGCTTCGCCGGTGATTCGGAGATGCTCGAGGTCGAACGGCGCCGCCATCATGGTCCCGTCGGCCGTGACGTAGATCAGGTGTCCGGACTCGGCGTAGCGGCCAATCGCTCCGCGCACCAGGACTTTGTACTTTCCAGTTCTTGAATCGAGGACGCCGATGTCGTACGTGGGCAGGCCGCTGGGACGAGCGATCGTGAAGAGCACTCCACGCGCGTTCGGCAGGGCCGACGGATTCATGTGAAATCGTTCGCTGGTCGAGTCGCTGCTCGTCGCCGCCTCCGCCTTTCCGCCGGTCTCGGGGACCCGCGCCAGTCCGTCTCCGGGAAGGTGCCCGTCGTAATAGATGTAGCCGTCCGTGCCCCACGAGACGCCGCCGCGATCCACCAGGGAGTCGACGAGTACGGTCGTCGCTCCTCCACTCACCGCGACGACGCGCAGCGCCATGTCGTTCGAGCTCACGAACGCGAGGCGCCTTCCATCCGGCGAAAACGAGGGATTGATGGCGCCGTCGGTGCCCGCGAGCGGCGTGGCCGTCAGCTCATCGAGGTGTCTAATCCAGAGTCTCGAAGCCGACAGCGTGGTGCCGGCCCCCACGTAGACCAAGGTCCGTCCATCGGGTGACAACGACACGCGAAAGAACGACGCGAGGTCCGTGAGACGCTGGTTGTCGGGAAAACCCATGCTCACGCGTGTGACGGCGTGCGGGGGTGTTGGGCGACGCCAACTCCAGGCGGCGCCGGCGAGGGACACCAACGCGATCGCCGCCGCGGACCAGAACAAAGCGGGCGATACGCCGGCCGCACGCGGCGCGTTTCCGCGCGCCGCCATGACGGTCGTGAACGCCGGGTTGGCCAGTGCATCGGCGAACGCTTTCGCGTTCTCGAATCGGTCCGCCGGAACCTTTTCGATCGCCCTGGCGACGGCCGCCGCGACGTTCGGAGGAACGGACCGACGCAATTCCTGCACGGGCCGCGCCTCGTCGGCGATGATCTTCATGATCACGGCCTGCGCCGATCCGCCGACGTGCGGCGGCTCGCCGGCGAGCATCTCGTAGAGCACTGTGCCGAGCGAGTAGATGTCGGACCGCGGTGTGATATCCTTGTCCGCGGTCGCCTGCTCGGGACTCATGTAGTGCGGCGTG
The DNA here is from genome assembly GCA_036003045.1 of Gemmatimonadaceae bacterium. Lineage (NCBI taxonomy): Bacteria > Pseudomonadati > Gemmatimonadota > Gemmatimonadia > Gemmatimonadales > Gemmatimonadaceae > Gemmatimonadaceae bacterium. Next base: position 20,296 of record DASYSS010000033.1, on the reverse strand, counting down.
CCGAGCGACAGCCCCGTCTCGGTCATTCGGCCGCCCGCCGCCGCGCTCACGGCGAGCGCGATGCCGAAGTCCATCACCATGGCGCGGCCGTCGTGCAGCAAGACGTTTTCCGGCTTGATGTCGCGGTGGATCACGCCATGCCGGTGTGCGTAGTCGAGGGCGTCGGCGACCTCGCGCGCGATTCGAACCGAGTCGTCGATCCCGAACTGCGTTTCGCGGTTGAGCTTCTGGCGAATCGTCTCGCCTTCGACGTACGGCATGACATAGTACAGGAATCCGTCGGCCGTTCCGGAGTCGAAGAGCGGGAGGATGTGTGGATGCTGAAGCGCCGCCGTCGTCTTGATCTCGACGACAAAGCGTTCGGCGCCGAGCACCGCCGCGAGCTCCGGCTTCAAGACCTTGATGGCGACGCCGCGGTCGTGCTTGAGATCGCGCGCGAGGTAAACGGTTGCCATCCCGCCCTGGCCCAACGCGTGCTCGATCGCATAGCGGTCGGCGAGCGCCGCGGAGAGGCGTTCCGTGTCGGCTGGCACGAACCTAAGATGCGGCGGGCTCGGCCGCGCCGCGAGAGTCAGTCCGAGCGCTCGTTGCGCTTCGCGATGAGCGTCGGAAGGAAGGACAGGATCAGCACCCCGGCCATGACCAGACCGGCCACCAGAAACGGATGTCCACCGCCCCCTCGTACCCCCGCGCGCAACCGGTCCCCGACGTACACCGCCGCGATGGTGGACGGGATGATTCCGACCCCGCTGCCGAGCCAATACGGAACGAAGTTCAGTCGCGCCGTTCCGGCCGCGTACGTGAGCAGCCCGAACGGGACGACAGGCAAGAGTTGAATGCGGAGCACCGTCAAAAACGTATTTCCATCCCGGAGTTTCCGAAGCCTGGCTTCGTGCCGCCCGAGCAAGCGGCGCGCGGACTCCGACCATACGGTTCGCGCGAGCGTGTATCCCGCCGCGCTTCCGATCATCGACGCCGTCCACACGAGGATCGATCCCTCGACGACTCCGAAGACGGCGCCCGCGCCGTAGGCGAGCGGCGACACCGGTGCCGCCAGCGCAGCCAATCCCGCGTAGACGGCAACGAACATTGGCGCGAGCCATGGAATTCCGCTCGCTCGCGTCGCCGCTTCATGCAGGGCGTCGTGTTCGGTGAGATCGAAATAGCCGAGTTGCCATCCGGCGACGACGAGGCCCGCGAGCAGCACGACGGGGATCGCGAGCCGAACCCAGTCTCGCCAAGTCGCTCGTTGTCTGCGGGGCGGCAACGCCGACACACGGCGAAGGTCTGCCGAAGTCATGGAGCCACTAAGGTCAAGCCGCGTGCCGCCCCGCTCGGCACGCTCTACTCCGGCAGAGCCTGTCCCGTCGTCTCGATGGCCAGCGGAATGATCAGGATCCCGAGCCCGAACGCGATGGCCGTGAGCGCGACCGGCGTGCCAAGTGTGCCCATGCGCAGCACCATCGACGCGATCAGGAAGTTCACGCCCGCGCCGACGAACCGGCCGACGCTCGTTGAGAATGCGAACGCGGTCGCGCGTACGCGCGTGTCGTACTGCTCCGGCAGCCACAGGCTGAACGCGGCGAAGCTCCCCCCCGCGAATCCCATGAAGAACAGGATGACGATGAACGGTGAAAGCCCGTTGTCCAGATAAAACGCCCAGCCGAAGGCGAGCGGAATGGTCAGCATCATGCCCGCGAAGTACAGCGCGACCGTCGTCTTGCGGCCCCACCGTTCGGCGAAGACGGGCAGGCAGATGCAGCCGAGGATCGTGCCGATCGACAGAACGCCGGTGCCGACTGAGACGCGTTTCGCCGCGGCCGCTCCGACGATGCCCGCCTTCTTCGCGAGCGTCGTGATCGCCGCCGGCTCGTAGACCGCTCCCGCCCACAGGCCGATGATCGCGACCGTGAGCAGCGCCGAGTTCACGAGCGTGCGCTTCCGATACTTCGCGTTAAAGATCTCGGCGAGTGGATGCGTGCGTTTCGCTTCGGACTCGTGCCGCCTCCAACGTTCGGGCTCTTTCACGCGGCGCAACGTGAGCACGGAGACGACGACCGGGATGAATCCGCACAGGAACATCGCGCGCCAACCGAAGCGCGCGCCGACCGTATAGTTGAGCGCCGCGGCGAAGAAGAAGCCGAAGTAGTAGCCCGTCTGCAGGTAGCCCGCGCCCATCTTTCGACGGTCCTCCGGCCAGGCCTCGGCGACGTACGTTCCCGCCATCGCCCATTCGCCGCCCACGCCGATCCCGGCGAGCAGACGAAACACGCCCAGCTGCCACACGTTCTGCGCGAACGCGGCGGCGCCCGTGAAGAGCGCATAGACCGCGATCGTCGCGGCCAGCGATCGAGTACGACCAAAACGGTCGGCGATCGGTCCCCAGATGAACGACAGTCCCCAACCGGCGAGAAACATCGCGAACAGAATCGATCCGACGAATCCGATCTTCGCGGGCGTCGCCTCGATCCCCGAACGCGGAAGCAACTCGGTGAGCGCCGGCGCGAGCACGAGCGCGTAGATCACCGAATCCATGCCGTCGAGCAGCCATCCAGTCCACGCGGCCCAAAAGCCGACGATCTGCTGGCGGTTCAGTTTCGTTCTGGTCGCGGTTGCGTCGATCGCGACGCTTTGGGTAGCCATCGGGGCGGCGGGGGGGGGCGTCAGGGAACGACTGGCAGCGTGACGTGCGAGGGGAACGTGGCCGAGCTGTAGACGCGTTGCGACGCTTTCACAAAATCGCTCGCCTTCGCGTCGAAAATGCTCGGCATGAACTTCTGCGGGTTGCGATCGATGATCGGGAACCACGACGACTGCACCTGCACCATGATGCGATGTCCTTTGAGGAACACGTGGTCGTGCTCGCGGAGCGGGATCGACCACTCGGTCGCCTGGTTCGCGACGAGCGGGCGCGGCGTCTCGAAGCTTTGCAGGAAGCGCCCACGCCGAACTTCCATCGCGATCGGCAGCTCGTAGCCGTTGAGCGAACGCGCATACGCGTTCGGTGCGGGACCGAAATCAGGGTTCCACGCGTTGCTCTGCGCGCTGTCCGGGTAGACGTCGATCAGTTTCACGACGAAGTCGGCGTCCGTGCCCGACGTCGACGCGAACAGCGTCGCGGAAAGCGCGCCCGTGACGGTAACGTCGTGTTCGAGCCGCGCGCTCGTGTAGGTGAGGACGTCCGGTCGTCCGTCGACAAAGCGCTGGTCGGCCACCTCCCAGAGACGCCAGTCGCCGCCCGGATACGTCGGTGAGATTGGGCGCTGGCGGTAGGGCACCGGATTCGCCGGATCGGAGATGTATTCGCGGTACGTCGCTCCACTCGTCGGCTTGTCGAATGAGAGCGTGCCGTCGGCGTGGAGATACAGGTCCGTGGGCTTCGCGACGCGCGGCGGCCACGCATCGTACGTCTTCCATGAATTCGAGCCCGTTTGAAACGTCGTCGCGCGCCAGCCGGGCTTCGTACCCTTTCCCTGGAGGTAATAGCGGAAGAACGGCGCTTCGATGTTGTCGCGGAACTCGCGCGCCGTCGCGTGGCCACCGAGCGGAATGATGCCGATGCTGTCGTTCTTCGGGGAGTGCCACGAGCCGTGGTACCAGGGTCCTGCCACGATGAAGTTGGTGTGATCGGGGTCGTTCTTCTCCGCTTGGTGGAAGATCGCCCACGGGCCCCTCGGATCCTCCTGATCCCAGAAGCCGGCGACGTTCAGGTTCGGGACCGTCGAGCCTCTGATCTGCGTATACCACGCCTCGCGTTTGTTGTAGGCGTCGTAGTTCGGATGCTCGGCGATCTCGTTCCACGCGGGAATGGAGTTGTGCAGATACTTCGCGTTGATGTTCGAGAGCGGGCCGAGCTTCAGATACCACTCATAGGAGTCGTACGTGCCGAAGTCGAAGTGCGTGTTGGCGGTCTTGCTCGCCTGCTCCATCACCGAGTACTCGAACGTGTAACTCTCGCGCAGCGCGCCGTAGCGATGGTTGTCGTCGTTCATCCACTGGTCGGCCGGCGACGCCTGCTCGCTGATCGCCTTGAGCGCCGGATGCGGCATGAGCAAGGTCATCGCGGAGGTCAGTCCGTCGTACGACACGCCGAGCATCCCGACCTTGCCGCTGTTGTTGGGCACGTTCTTCACGAGCCAGTCGATGGTGTCGTACGCGTCGGTCGTCTCATTGACGTTCTTCGGCGACTTGTCCGCCAAGTTGACCGCCGACGAGAGCAGGAACGTGCCCTCCGACTTGAAACGGCCGCGAAGGTTCTGAATGACGATGATGTATCCGTCGGTCCAGATCCAGTTCTGACTGACTGCCACGGCGGGCGGCGGCCCGTTCGGCACGCCGTACGGCGTGCGCCTGAGCAGGATCGGCAGCGGCTCGGAGTGGCCCATTGGGCGCATGATCACCGTTTGGAGATGCGCACCATCGCGCACCGGGATCATCACCTCTTCGAAACTGAACAATGGACCGGACGCTTCCTGCGATCGGACCGGCGACGGCAGGATGATCGCCAGCGGGAGGACGAGCGCCCATCGAAGACGTCGCATATGGCGGAGGGTTGTTCGAGGCGCTGAGAACATAGATCGGGCGCCGCCGATCAGCTACCGTCCTTCCACGCCGGGAGCAGGTGTTTCTGCACCTTCCCGAGAGCCGTGCGCGGCAGGGCATCGATCCGCACGAACGCACGCGGCACCTTGAACGACGCGAGCTGGGCGCGGCATACCGCCTCGAGCGCGGGGACATCCGGTTCTTCGTCGCTCACGATGTACGCGACCGGTACCTCGCCGCGCAGCGCGTCGGGGGCGCCGACCACCGCGGCTTCGCGCACGCCGGAATTCTCGAGCAGCACGTCCTCGATCTCACGCGGGTAAATGTTGAACCCGCCGCTGATGATCAGGTCGCCGCGCCTGCCGCGCAGCGTGTAGTAGCCGTCGGTGGAGCGCACGCCGACGTCGCCGGTGCGAAACCATCCGTCGTGGAACGCCGCGGCGGTCGCGTCGGGGCGCCGCCAATACTCGGCGAACAGGTGCGGCGATCGCATCTCGACTTCGCCCACCTCGTCGTCACCGAGCGATTCGCCGTCCTCGGCGACGATGCGGACCGAGACACCGGGAAGCGGCGGGCCGACCGACCCGGGGCGCCGCTCGCCATCGAGGGGGTTGCTGGTAATCATGAGCGCCTCGCTCATGCCGTAGCGCTCGAGAATCGTGTGCCCGAATCGCGCGCGAAACGCCTCGTGGACGTGAGCCGGGAGCGGCGCCGAACCCGACACGAAAAGCCGCGCCGCCGCTCCGATGGCTCGAGCCGCGTCGTCGCTCACGACCGCGGGATCGAGCAGCCGGACGTACACCGTCGGCACGCCGAACACCAGCGTCGGCTTGAACTCCGTCATCACGCGCGGCGTCGCGCGATGGTCGAATCGCTCGAGCAACCGCATTCGACATCCGCTGATGAGCCAACTGTGAAGCCCGTTCGCCAGGCCGTGCACGTGGAACAGCGGCAACATCGCCAGATAGCGGTCGGCGTCGGTGATTCGCCACGCCGAGACGAGCGTGTTTCCGTTGGCGGCGAGGTTGTCGTGCGAGAGTACCGCACCCTTGGCCGTCCCGGTGGTGCCCGACGTGTACACGATGAGCGCCGGATCTCTCCCGTTCAACGCGATCTCCGGCCGCCCGGCGTCGCGCGATGCGGCCGACGCGCTCAACTCGGCAACGTTCCAGAGAGTCGCTGCCTCCGGATACGCAGCGTCCGCGTTGGACTCGACGACGATCGCCCTCGGTTCGGCGTCCGTCGCGATGTGACGCAGTTCGCGCTCGCGATAGAGAATGTTGATTGGCACGAGAACGACGCCGAGCCGCGCGCACGCGAGGAACACGTCGATGAAGTCGACGCGATTCGCGAGATGAAGGCAGAGGCGGTCGCCACGCGTGAGCCCGCGCGCCGCCAATTCGTTCGCCATGCGATTCGCGCGCGCGTCGATTTCGCCAAAGGTCAACGTGCGGAGCGCGGCGCCGCCGTCGGCGTAGTCGAGCGCGACGCGATCGGCCCGCCCGCGCAGCGATTGGTCGAACAGCGCGGTGAGCGTCATGCGTCGCGTGCCGGAGGGGAAGTCGAACCGTCGCCGGGTTCCACCGGGCGAAAGTGGAGATCGAACGCGAGCCAGATCGTTCGTGAGAATGGAAAGAAGAGAAGTGGCATGAGCAGCGCGAGCGCGATGCCGACGAGCATGCCCGGCACGACGTTCGGCCACCAGACGGCCAGAACGACAATCGCTACGACCGCCGCGATCCCCTCACCGGCGACCCAATTGATCGCGAAGGCGCCGAGCCAGTGGTCGGGTTCGCCCCGATCGAAGGCGAGACCGCACGAGGCGCAGCGCGGGGCCATCTTCAACCAGGAGACCCACATGCCCGGCGCGCCGCATCGCGGGCACCGAAGGCGCAGTGCTCGGTGGAGCTTCAGGCCGAGCGAGCTCACGATGGATTCGGCGCTCGACGGTTTTCGTGCAGGGGCGGCGCTCCGAAACGGGTCGAGAATCTTGCGGCACGCCGGACGCCCGGTCCAGACGGACCGCGCGGAGTGGCGCGACGCGAGCACCCCGTCGGGCGACGCGACTTGGCCCATTACGCACTTTCCCCCCGAATGCGGACACGAGCGATGCAAGTCACGGTGCCCGTTCGGTTTCTGTAAGTCTGAGGTTGGAAAGCGGGGGATGGAGTGGTTTTTTGCGGCCGACCCATCTACAATGATGGTCGACGCAGCAACTATTCATTTATGACGGACGCCGTTTCAGTGCTCGGTTCGACCTCCACTTCGTCGCGACTCACGACCGCTCCGGCATAATCGAGCGACGCGCGACAGACGCCGGCGACGCATGCCGGCGCGGTCTCCCCGGATCCAGGACACGCAACCACCCGTCAGCAGTGAACGAACCGCCGAAGTCGGCGGATAGGCTGTTATTGTCAACTCTTTGATAGCGATACTGTGATCAGGCCGAAGCAGTCCCCCCAGTGGTCGCCGCCGGCGACCGTTTCCCAGCTTCGGGATGAGCTGCGTGCCGGGCGCACCGAGGCGCTCGACGAAATACTCCCGCTCGTCTACGACGAGCTCCGCCGAACCGCGCGCCGCGAGCTCGCGGTCCGCCCGAGCGACACGCTCTCCGCGACGGGACTCGTCCACGAGTTGTACCTCAAGTTCTCGCGCTCCGACGGGTCGGGCTGGCAGAACCGCGCGCACTTTCTGAGCGTCGCGGCGATCGCCATGCGCCACATCCTCGTCGATCGCGCGCGGCGTCGCACCGCTGAAAAGCGCGGCGGGACGCAGCGTCCGATCACGCTCGACGACGGACTCGTCGACGGCGCGAACAATCCGGAGTCGCTGCTCGAGCTCGACGAGGCGCTGAACGACCTCGCGAAGATCGACGAGCGTCTCGCGCGCGTCGTCGAGTGCCGGTTCTTCGGCGGCATGACGGAAGAGGAGACCGCCGAGAGCCTCGGCATCACCGCGCGCACCGTTCGGCGCGACTGGACCAAGGCGCGCGCGATCCTCTATCGAGCGCTGAACGATCCCCCGTCGCACACCGGACAACATCGGAGCTTCGCGACCGCCGGACGATGAGCCGTCCACCGCTGTCCCGTGAGCAATGGAACCAGCTCGATCCGTTGCTCGATGCGGCGCTCGAGATTTGTCCGGACGAGCGGGAAGAGTGGGTCGAACGCGCGTGCGGCGGCGACGCCGATCTCGCCGCCGAGCTCATGTCGTTGCTCGCGGCGTGCGAGCTGACCGACGACTTCCTCGAGGCGCCGGCCGCCGTCGCCTACGCGCCGCTGCTCGCCGAACCGGAGCTGCCGAGGGAATTGGCGGGGCGCTACCGCATCGTCCGCGAGATCGGCCGCGGCGGGATGGGAACCGTCTATCTCGCCGACGATCTCCGCCACGGGCGCCAGGTCGCGGTCAAGGCCATCCACTCGAGTGTGGCGCGCGCGATCGACCGCGCCCGATTCGAGCGCGAGATCGAGATCGCGGCGAGCTTGTCGCACCCGCACATCCTTCCGCTGCACGATTCGGGCGAAGTCTGCGTCGACGGCGAGCGCGATCCGGCCTTCGTCTACTTCGTGTCGCCGTTGGCGACCGGAGAATCGCTTCGCGAGCGCTTGAAGCGCGACCGCCGGTTGCTGCGTGAAGAGGCCGTGCGTCTGGGCCGCGAGGTGGCGATGGCGCTCGACTACGCGCATCGCCGGGGCGTCGTCCATCTCGACATCAAGCCCGCCAACATCCTTCTCCAGGAAGGGCATGCGCTCGTCGCCGACTTCGGCATCGCGCGCGCGATCTCGAACGGCGACGAGGAGACGACCGGCAACACGCCGGTCGCCGGCACTCCGTCGTACATGAGCCCGGAGCAGGTCGTCGGACTGCCCGACATCGACGGACGCAGCGACGTCTACTCGCTCGGCTGCGTCCTTTATGAAATGCTCACGGGGCAGCGTCCCATGATGCGCGCCGCCGACGGTCGGGACCCCGGCCGCGTCGGCGTCGATCCGGCAGTCCTGTCCCGATTCGTCTCGCGGCGGCTGGCGGCCGTGGTCACGCGGGCGATGTCGCCGCTGCGCGAGGAGCGATTCGCCACGGCCGGCGAGCTTGCCTCGGCGTTGAAGGACGCGGGGCGCATCAATAAGGCGCCGATCGTCGTCGGCCTTCTCGTCGCGGGCCTCACGGCCGGCCTCATCGCCTTTGCCGCGATGAAAGCGGGCAAGACGTCGATGCTGGATCAGGATCTCGTCGCGGTTGCGCCGCTGGACGTCGCGTCGCCGTCGCTGTCAATATGGAAGGAGGGCCTCGTCGACGTCCTGTCGCGCGGCCTCGACGGTGCGGGGCCGATCCGCGCCGTGCCCGCGTCGCAGGTGATTCACCGGTGGCACGGACGCGCCGACCCGAAGTCGGCGCAAGAGCTCGGACGCGCGACGGGAGCGCGGTTCGTCATCTTCGGCGGACTGCTCGCGGCGGGCGACTCCGCGCGGGTGACGCTCAGCATGCTCGACGTCGCCTCCGGCCGCACGGTCGCCGACATCCAGTACGTGGACGCCGCGGACCGGATGGATCGTCTCTCGGATTCCCTGACCGTCGCCGTTCTTCGCGAGATCGGCCGATCCCGCAACATCGATCTCGCGCACGCGACGTCATCGCCGACGGTCTCGCTCTCGGCGCTCAAGGAATACCTGCGCGGCGAGCAGTTCTACCGCGCGGCGCAATGGGATTCCGCGCAAACGCACTTCGAGAACGCCCTGACCGGCGATTCGACGTTCGCGCTGGCCTACCATCGTCTCGCGACCGTTCGCTTCTGGCGCGATCAAAAGGGCATCCCCGACTCGACGACGTTCGAGCTGCTGCTCCAAGCCAGCCGGTTTCAGCGCGGGCTCGGTCCCCGTGAGCGTCTGTTCGCGACCGCCGACTCGCTGTTCGGCGCCGGCTACTTCGCGTGGCGCAGCGCGATCCAGACCGGCAACTACGGTCAGGAGGAAGCGATCGCGCGGCGCCTGCTCGCGCTGTTGGGCGACGCATTCACGCGCTATCCGAACGACGCCGAAGTCTGCTTCCTGTACGCGGAAGCGATGATGCGGTATCAGGGCGACATCGCGCTCGGCGAAGTGGACGAGCGGTCGATCCTCGAGCACTACGAGCACGCCATCGAGCTCGATTCCTCGTTCGCGCCCGCCTACCTCACGCCGATCCGCCTCGCGACGTATCTCGACGGCGCGCACATGGGACGCCGGTACGCGCGCGCGTACCTCTCGCTCGCGCCGTCGGGCCCACGCTCGGACTTCATCCGTCTCGCCGACGTGCTGCTCGACCCGGATCGCGCGGCGACGCTCGACGTTCCGCGACTGGTGGATACGCTGCCGGCGAACCAATTGTGCGTCGCGTCGCGCCTCCTAGGGCACGTCACCGATTCGGCCGAGACGATCGTGCGCATCGCGCGCGCGTTGTACAACCGGCCGCCGGAGACACTGACCGAGGGACAGCATCCGTCGTGCGCCGTCGAGCAAGCGGTGCAGGGACTCCAGTTCCGCGGGCACCTGCGCGAAGCGGAAGCGATGACGACGACGCACGCGCATTGGCAGCGATCGACCGTTCGTTACAACATGGCCCGCGCCGGTATGGTGTCGGCCGATAGCGCCCGCGTCGAGTTCAAGCGCGTTCTCGACCTGTTGCCCGGCACGCAGTTCACGAAGCTCTACGGCTGGTGGGCGAGCGACGGTGACACGGCTTCGATCCAGCGCTACATCGATTTCTACGAGAACCGGCTCACGCGTCCCGCCACGCCGTCGACGGCTGCCAACATCCGCGCCAACATCACCGCGGGCAACGCGTATCTCTCACTTGCCAGGCGCGACACGATGGCCGCGCTCCGCCAGCTCATGTTCGCGAGCGACACGCTCCACGAGTGCTGGTACGACAGCCGTCTTCAACTCGTCCAGTTGCTCATCGCCAAGCGCCGGTTCAAGGATGCGTCGGCGCGGCTCGAGCGGCACTGGCCGGGGACGAGCGGCTGCAGCAACGGGTTCGACGATGTGATGTGGACGCTCGCTCGCGCGCGTGTCGCGTCGCAGTTGGGCCGCACCGACGAAGCGATGGCGAATTACGCGGTGGTCGCCGCCGCGTGGCGCAACGCCGATCCCGAGCTCCAGCCCATCGTGCGCGAAGCGCGCAAGGCGCTCGCCACGCGGCGCGGTCCACGCGATCCGAGATCCCATTGATGTTCGTGTCAATGATGTCCGCTTGCACGCGGCGGATTCGTTTTCAAAGAGCCCTGAAGTTCGGGGCTCTTCGTTTTTCCGTGGGAGGGGTAGTGGATTGGGGAGACGGAAAGGCGAAGGAAGTTGCAAGAGCGGAGTAGGGTCGGGTATGCGTCCGGGTGTTGGGGCGCATGCCCGATTCTTCCGCGTTCACGCCGTACGCACGCGAACGCGCGGCGCCGCTGAGCGGCGTCCGCGCGTAACGCATCTTCGAGCCGAGCGACCGCGTTATGGACGCGGGCTCGACGGAATTGCGACCGATCCGCCTGCGCTGTCGGGTGTCCGCGCGCTCCCCTGCGGCCGAGGGCTCGTGTGAGACGTGTCCAACGTCGGCGGCGTGACCTTGACGTCGGCGCGATACGTCGTCGTTCGATTCAGTCCGCCGCCGAACACGAACCACGCGACGACGGCCAGCAAAATGATTACTGCCACGGCCCATCCGGCGGCCGAGCCGCCGCCGCCACCGGTATTGGTCGGGCCCGGTGTCTGAATGATGTCAGCCAATTGTCCCCCCGGTTCATGTATGGGCATTCGGTAATGCGGGCGGCGTGCCAACGGTCGAATCTGCCGGCGGATTCTTGACGCGCTGTGCGGCCAGGCGCGCCTGGCGAGCTCTAGGAATCACCCACCGCGGCCATTTCGCGGAGAAACGGGTTTTGTAGGTCCGACCTCCAGTTGACTCCCTACCAGAGTCGCCATACCATCTGGTAGAATGCCTACTAGAAAAGCCTCCGAGTCCTCCGACCGCGCCGCGCTCCTTCAGGGGACGCTCGACCTTCTCGTGCTGCGAACGCTGTCGCTCGGACCGCACCACGGACATGGCATCGCGCTCGCGATCCAGCATTCGTCGCAGGGTGCGCTTCTCGTCGATCACGGTTCGCTCTATCCCGCGCTCCAACGCCTCGAGGCGTCCGGCTGGGTGCGCGGCGAGTGGGGCGTCTCCGACAACAATCGTCGCGCGCGCTTCTACGACCTCACGGCCGCGGGACGCAAACAGTTGGCGAGGGAAGTCGGCGAATGGCGGCGGCTCGCCGACGCGGTGCGGCTCGTCCTCGGACCGGAGCTCAGCGGAGGGTAGCGCAATGCCGTGGAGTTGGTGGGAGCGATGGATGCGTCGCCGCTCCGACAACTGCATCGGCATCGGCGCCAACACGACGACGTTCGGCGCGATCGACACGCTCCTCCTCCGCACGCCGGCGCACGTCGTAGACGCATCTCGAATTCGCCGCGTCTATTTCGCGACACCCGGGCCCGACGGCGTCGCGAGCCGTACTCCACCGTCGGCTACAGCACCTACGCGATCCTCCGCGATCGGGTGGAGGCCTTCGAATCCGTCGGCGCGTTCTGGAAGCAAACTGTGTCGTTCACATCGGCGTCATCTGTGCGTCAATTTCTCCGATTCGGGAGTGGGCAGAATTGGCGCCCGATTGGCCGGCGGCGGATTCCGGCGCGACGTTCGGAGCATCCAGCCGTAGAGCCACACGATCGCCCCCACGAACAACAGCAAGCCAAGCCATGGTGCGGGCGCGAAGTCCTCGGGCACGAGCCCGATCGGCGCGTCCTTCGAGAACGCGACGATCAACCCCGCGTTGATCACGCCCCAAATGCTTTCGCCGACGATCAAGCCCGACGCCACCAGCGTGCCCAATCGCTCGGCGCGTTCCGGATTCGGCGTCGCGCGCGCGCGCCTGTCGTACCAATGGCCCAGGATCGAGCCGACGACCACCGCGAACGTGGCCGACATCGGCAGGTAGATGCCGATGCCCACGGCGAGCGGCGGAATGCGCAGCTTGCCCGCGGCGCCGAGCGCTTCGTCGAGCAGGATGAGTCCGACGCCGACCAGCGCGCCGATGCCGAGCATCTTCCACGCGAGATTCCCGCCGATCACGCCCTGCGCGAGTGCCGAGATGAGCGTCGCTTGCGGCGCCGGCAGCGGATTCGGCGCGACGACACCGACGTTTGCCGCGCCCGCGAACCCGTACGCCTTCGCGAGCAGGTTGAGAACGAACGGAATGACCGACGCGCCGGCGCCCACGCCGACGATGAGGGCGATCTGCTGCCGCATCGGCGACGCGCCGACGAGCTGGCCGGTCTTGAGGTCCTGCAAGTTGTCGTTCGAAATCGTCGCGCACGCGAACACGATCGCCGTGATGAAGAGCGCGAACGCGACGAGCGGCGGTCGCAGGTCTTGATTCGGATGCAGCGCGACGACCAGCGCCGACGCGCAGAGCACGATCGACAGAATGCCGACACCCGAAATCGGGCTGTTCGACGCCCCGATCAGTCCGGCCATGTAGCCGCAAATGCCGGCGATGAGAAAGCCACCGAGTAGAACGAACGGCACCGCGATCGCCGTGAGCATCGCCGCGTTGGGCGCGAGCGCCGTCGACTTGGCGAACGTGTACGCCAAATACGCGGCGATGACCAGACAGCCCGCGGTGAGCATGTAAATCCAGCCCGGCGACAGATCGCGATCGAGGTCGTCTCCGGCGCCTCGCGCTTTCGACGCCGCCAGCGTGCTCACGAGTCCACCGACCACCGGCTTCGCCAGCTTGGCCAGCGTGTAGATCGCCGCGATCGCGATCGCGCCGGCGCCGATGAACCGCACCTCCGTACGCCAGATGGTCGAGGTGTGCGCGGCGAGTGCGACGCCCGCCGCCGCCGGCGTGATCGAAGTCAAAATCGGTACGGCGATCACCCACGCGATGATGAGTCCCGTGAGCATCGCCATCCCGACGGACAATCCGACGAGGTGCCCCGCGCCGAGCAGGGCGAGCGACCACGCGACGTTGTATCCGCTCGACGCCATCGTGCCGAGCCGGAAAAACCCGGTCACTTCCGCCGCCGCGATACGCGTCGCCGCGATGATCGCCAACCCGGCCGAAGCCACCGACCCGAGGATCACGGCGACGAGTCCTTCGCGTGCTTCGCCCGTATCGTCCTTCGTCTCGCCGCGCGTGCCGGATCCGACACGCAACACTTCCGCGGCGGCGACGCCCTCGGGATAAGGAAGGTCGGAGGTCGTGACGAGCGCGCGGCGCAGTGGAATCGTGAACAGCACGCCGAGCACGCCTCCAGACACGCAAATCAAGAACGATTGCCAGAAGGGAAACCCGGTCCACCACCCGATGATCACGAGTCCCGGCAGCACGAAGATGATCGCCGAGAGCGTGCCCGCCGCCGACGCGACGGTCTGCACGATGTTGTTCTCGAGAATCGACGAGTCCTTGACCGCGCTCAGCACGGCCATCGAGATCACCGCGGCGGGAATCGAGGACGCGAACGTGAGCCCGACCTTGAGGCCGAGATAAACGTTCGCGGCGGTGAAGACGGTCGTGATCAGCGCGCCGAGAATCAGGCCGCGGATCGTAAGTTCTTTGGGTTTCATGCGCCCAATTCTACCGCCTCAACTCTGGAGCGATAGCGGGCGGCGAGGCGCGCAACAGGCTCAGGGCCGACCCGTCAACGCAGGACGCCGTACACCACGACGTGGCTCGACTGCGACCCGCCTGGCCAAATCGGCGAGCGCATCCCGGACGCCACGCCGATACGCTGGTGTCCGCCGGCGACGTAGCTCACGACACCGCCGCCGATCGATTGCCCGGCCGACACCTGCCACCGGGCCTGTCCGTTGTCGGCGTCGAACGCGTAGACGTCGCCTCCGAGATCCGCCGTGAACACGAGCCCGCCCGCGGTGGGAGTGACGCCGGCGAGGACAGGCTTCGGCGCCTGGAATTTCCAGCGCACGTTGCCGTTCTCGGCGTCGAACGCCGTGAGCCAACCCTTCGCCGCGGTCGCCGAGTCCATTCGCTGGCCGCCCTGCGCATTGCCGAACCACGCCGCTCCGATTCGCGGCACGGGCGAGTTCTCGCGCTGAAGCTGCACGGTGGAACACCAGTCGTTCGCGCCCACGAAGAACGTGTTTCGCGTAGGGTCGTACGCCGCTCCATTCCATTCGGCGCCCCCGAGGATGCCTGGGCAGAAGCGAGTCGCGCGGTCGCGCGACAGGGGAACGTCGACGTTCTCGCGCGTCGTCGTGGCTACCTGGTACAGCACGGGAAGCTGCGACGGCGCGCCGGAGATCCCGTTGGCCGCGGCGCGCGAAGCGACACGGGTGCGGTCGACGACCGACAACAGACCGTCCTTGTTGGCCGACGCGACGACGGCGCGCCCCGATCGAATCGTGACGGCCGGCGACGGGCTGTCGACGTCCCAGTCGTGGAAGTCGTGCTTGACGAGCTGGTTGAACGCCAGCATCCGCCCCGACGTCGCGTCGAGCGCGATGAGAGAATTGGCATAGAGGTTCTCACCGTCACGCATCGCGCTGTCGAAGTCCGGCGCCGGATTGCCCGACGAGACGAACAGAACCCCGGCCGTCTCGTCCAGCGTGAATGACGTCCAGAACGCGCCGCCGGAAATCGGGTAGGTCGCGGCCGCGCCGTGTCCCCACGTGTCGTGCGCCGGCCCGCTCGCCGGTATGACGTCGAACTTCCATGTGACCTGGCCGGTCGCCGCGTCGAGCGCGTACACGTGGCCGATCACTCCCGCGCGATCGCCCCCGGCGTTGCCGATGAACACCATTCCTTTCCATGCAATCGGCGCCATCGGCAATTGGACTCCAGGCCCGGCGACGTCGAGTGGCACATCCCAAACCGTGTGGCCGTCGGCGGCGTCGAGCGCGAGCACGTGCGTGTCGGAGGTGCCGCGAAAGACTCGTCCGTCGAGATACGCCACGCCGCGATTCACCGCCGGTCCGCCGCCCGGCGTCGCGACGTGTCGCGATCGCTTCCACTTCTCGGCACACGTCGCCGCGTCGATCGCGTACGTCATCGTGTCGGTCGAGAAGTACATCGCGCCGCCGATCACGACCGGGCCGGCCTGCAACGCGGCCACCTCCGGCAGCGTGTACGTACACACCTCGCGCATCGACGCCACGTTCGACCGGTCGATCTCGGCGAGCGGCGAGAAGCGATCGCCGGCGAGCGTACGATTGTAACTCGGCCAGTCGCCGGCGGGCACGCCCGACGCCGGGGTGCTCGACACGGACGCGGTGCTGGCGCCACCGCAAGCGACGAGCGCGGCCGCTCCCGACGCACGGATGATTGCGCGCGAAGCCCGGATCATTCACTCAAGCTGCGTCGCTTCGGAGCGTGCAGCTAGAGGCCTTCAATTTGGGAGCGTCAGGACAGAGCTGTTCGTGAGAAACCCGGCTCGCAGATGGAGCATGTTGAGGGCGGCAGCGAGCATGAACGCCGCGAACAGCACCCAGGAGGATGATCCGCCACGCCTGCGCCCTCGAACCGGCCGATCGCATTCTCGCTCGTGCTTATGGAGTGTACGTGACCGCCTGGCCGGGTCGCATGGAGAAGCGCCGAGGTGCGGAGCAGGGAAGTCTACATCCCAAATACGACGTGTCGCGCACGAGCAGGACGCGGTAAGTCCCCGCGGTCACGGCAAAGGACCGCAGTGCAGCGGTGTCGGTCAAGGCGACCAGCGAGGCCGGCGCGATCACGACTTTCGACGAGGGTTTCCCGGTGATCGTGAGCGTCGCCGATTTGCCGACGGGCCGCGACGCGCCCCTCGCGATGACCGGCGCGACGCGGAGGTCGTACTCGATGGGATCGTCCGATTGTATGCCGACGGTGAACACGTACGCCCCACGGTGCGCAAAACGTGGACGTATCCACGAGGCGTCGACGCCGCGCGAATGCTCCGCGCCATAGTGGCCGGCGCTGGGCGGGTCCATGTCCAGATAGCTTCCGTCCGGATATAAGAACAGCTGCATAGAGTCGCCGGCCGCCGCGAACACCAGCCATCGCGTTTCGCGCTGATCGGCCATGCAGCACTCGACGGATCGAACCGTCGTCGCGGTGTCGGTCACGCAAAGCGCGATGCCGCCGGGGCGGCAATCCGGCGCCGCCACTTCTCTCGGCGCCTCGTGCTTGCCGTATCGCGTACCAAGTGTGTCGTCGCGGTCGGTCGGAACGCCGAGTCCGCGAACGACGTCCGTGTCGCCGGCGTTGGCGGCAGCCAGTGCTACGGAGTCAACCGCGGGCAGACCCGCTTGGCGAGCTCCCTCGCCCCCGCTCGCGCACGCCGTGAGGCACGCGGCGATGAGAAGCGCCGTTCCGCCTTTAGCCTCTAGCATGGCACACACAACTGTTCGCGAACGTCACACGTGAAATCGCTCGATGTAGATCACGAGGCCGAAGACAGCTTGCACCGCGCCGACGATGAGGATCGTCAGATCGCGGCGGCCCTTCCAGAAGCGCCACTGCAGCAGCCCGACGACGACCAACGACGCGAGCGTGAGAATCAAGAATCCTTCGATGTGATCCTTGTACGCGACGTATCTGCCGCCGATGGCTTGGGCCGCGAAGAGGTGGCCCGAGAGCCCGGCGGCAAGAAGCAGAAGCCCGAGCCAGATACGCGAGCGTCGATTCGAGTCCACGACGGCTGTTGCAGCCTGAGAGCCCATTGAGGCCTCCGCGTTCGTGAGCGGTACGCTCTTACGAGACCATGCCTGGCGCCAGCTCGCAAGCTCGCGGGCACCAACGCAGCAGCCGTGCATGCGTCGCGGTCTTCGGCTCCCGACCCCACGGCACGCGATCGCGAAGATCCGAACCGGTCCACCGGTCACCGGTCTCCCGGCCCAACCGTCAGTGCACCGTCCCCACCGGCGTCGCCAAACGCGTCGCCGCAACGAACTTCACAGGATCCACGGCCGTTCCCTTGAGCCACACCTCGAAGTGCAGATGCGGTGCCGTCGCGAGTCCGCTTTCACCGACTCGGGCGATCTGCTGTCCCATCGTCACGGAATCGCCCGCATGTACGAGCGACGATTGCAAGTGGGCAAAGCGAGTCACCACGCCGCCGGAGTGAACGACTTCGACGACCAATCCATAGCCGAGGCGCCGGCCGACCGACGCGACGCGGCCCGCGGCGGGCGCGCTGACCGGGGTGCCCTCCGGCGCGGCGAGGTCCACGCCGCGGTGCGCGCGGAAGACCTCGAGGATCGGGTGAAAGCGCGAGCGTGAGAAGCGGCTCGTGATCTCTCCGTTGATCGGCATCATCATGCCGACCGGCGGAAGCTTCGCCACCTCCGCGGCGAGCGCCGCCATCCGCATCGACTGCACCGTGTCGTCGAGTGCCGCGGTGAGCCGCTGCTCTTCGGCGAGTCGGTCGGCGAGGCCTACAGCCGTGTCAGAAGTCGCGAGCATCCAGCTCGCGAGCACGGCGAAGAGGCCGGCCGTCAGCATCGCGAACATGCGCACGGTGCGCATCTTCACGCCGACGCGGCGGGGCGCTGCCCTCGGCGACGGCGGGACGAGAATCAGCGTCCACGCCGGCGTCGCGTTGTTCTGCATTGGTCAGCCGCCGCGGCTAGCCTTGCGCCGCCATCGAGCGGCTGGGGGTGAGCATGAGGCGCCGTTCGCCGATCACCGGCACGTCGGTGTCGAGCGCGTGCACGACGACGTGACCGTGGATCGTGCCGCCCTCTTCGAGGCCGACCGCCGCGGCGCGAATGTCGCCGCGCACCGTCGCGGTCTTCTGAATTTCCACGCGGCCGCGCACCGAGAGGTCGCCGGTCAGCTCGCCGCCGATCACGACCTCACGCGCTTCGATGTTGCCGATCACGGCGCCGCCGGCGCCGATGATGAGCGTGTCCGCTCGGTGCAGCGTGCCGTCGATGCGGCCGTCCACGCGGACGGTGCCGTCGGTCGAGATGTCGCCTTGAATCGACAGACGGGCATCGATCACTGAGTAGCCGTCTGATACGGCGGGCGCCACAGGGGCGCGGCGGCGGCGGGCGAATAGACTCATCGAAGCTTCTCCAGATTGGTGTGCGGCTCGTGCCAATCACGTTTGTCAATCAAAGACGCTTCAGAATGCGTCGCGCCACGGTCTCTCGCCTGTGCGAGACGACACAGCGAGAACTCTCATATAGAAGGGCGTGGATCTGTAAAAAAACTTTCCAATCGCCTGGCACGCCACGGAAAATCGCGCGCCTGAACGCACGAATCATCTCCGGTTGTCGAACCGGTGCGACGGTCCCAACTTCAGGGCATGCCTCGTCTTGCCGAGCTTGGGTGGTCGCTTCGCGTCTCGTGCCTTCTCGCGGCGCTGGCGCTGCCCGCCGCCGCGCCATCACAGACATCCGGTAACCCGATTCTTCCGGGCTGGTACGCCGACCCCGAAGCGCACGTCTTCGACGGACAGTACTGGATCTTCCCGACGTACTCCGCGCCGTACGATCAGCAGACGTTCCTCGACGCGTTCTCCTCGCGCGATCTCATCACGTGGGCCAAGCACCCGCGCGTGCTCGACGTCGCGAACGTGTCGTGGGCGAAACGAGCGGTGTGGGCACCGTCGATCGTCGAGAAGGACGGCTGGTACTACCTCTTCTTCGGCGCCAACGACATCCAGAACGACCAGCAGGTCGGCGGCATCGGCGTCGCGCGTTCGCGAACGCCGGAAG
Source organism: Gemmatimonadaceae bacterium (assembly GCA_036003045.1). Classification (NCBI taxonomy): domain Bacteria; kingdom Pseudomonadati; phylum Gemmatimonadota; class Gemmatimonadia; order Gemmatimonadales; family Gemmatimonadaceae; species Gemmatimonadaceae bacterium. Next base: position 1,030 of record DASYSS010000033.1, on the reverse strand, counting down.
GGCCGTTCACGGATTACCTCGGCAAGCCACTCATCGACCGGTTCCACAATGGCGCGCAGCCGATCGACCAGATGGTGTTCAAGGATCGCGACGGGTCGTACTACATCGTCTACGGCGGTTGGCGTCACTGCAACATCGCGAAGCTGAACGCCGACTTCACCGGATTCGTCCCGCTTCCCGACGGAAGCACGTTCAAGGAGATCACGCCGGCGGGATACGTCGAGGGGGCGTTCATGCTCCTCAAGAACGACAAGTACTACTTCATGTGGTCCGAAGGCGGATGGACCGGACCAAACTACGCCGTCGCGTACGCCGTTGGCTCATCGCCGTTCGGGCCATTCGAGCGTGTGGGTAAGATCCTTCAGCAGGACTCCACCGTCGCGACGGGCGCCGGGCACCACTCGGTGGTTCAGTCGCCGGCGTCGGGAAAGTGGTACATCGTCTACCATCGTCGGCCGCTCGGAGAAACGGATCGCAACCATCGTGTGGTGAGCATCGACGAGCTGCGGTTCGACGATCGCGGGATGATTCAACCCGTGAAGATCACCACGGGCGGTGTCAGCGCGGATCCGATCGGTGCGAAGACGCCAGACACCGGCCGGCGCAGTCCATAGAGTCGTGCGCGCTCGCGGTCGTCGTGCTGCACTCGATCAAACTATCGACGTTCCTTGGTCGGGACTCGCCACCGGTCGCCGGGATCCGCTAACGGAGCTCGACCCGGCCTTGATCGCCATCTATCGTTGCGATCAACGCCGCTCGGGGCCCGGAAGTGACGCGCAACCCGATCCCGAGCGACTCCAACTGATCACGCATCGCCGCCGCGTTCGGATGTTCGGCGCGCAGCTCGACGAGTCTCGCACCCTGCGGTGCATTCGCAGCCGGATTCGGCGACTGTCCCCAGTCGATGAAGAATGGAATCAACCCGTCCGCGACGACTGTCGCGGGATCGGTGTAGCGCCATGAGAGCATCACGCCGTCGGGACGCTGCCGACGGCCGTCCTGGACGCGCCCGAGGCGTATGCCGCTCGCT